>JAUYCU010000028.1 GCA_030692145.1 bacterium | reverse complement strand
ACAGGCTCTTAAAAATTCTTCTCCATCCAATAATTCAATTTCTTGGCCGAGAATTACTTCTTTGGCGTCTTTAATAAGGCCGATTTCTTTGGCAACATAACCGGCAACTTCTTTGCTGTCGCCAGTAACTATTTTTACATCGACTCCCAGTTCTTCGGCGATTTGAATCGATTTTTTGGCAGTTGGTTTCAGAGGATCGGAAAACGAAAAATAACCCAGAAAAACCAGGCCATTTTCATCCGCTTCGGTATAGTTTTGTTTGTCGAATTCCTTATAACCGATGGCGAGAATTCTTTTTCCGACACTTCCCTCTTTTTCAATTTGTTCTTTCAGTTTTTCGATAGTTAGGCTGTCTTCAAATTGAGTGGAAAGTTCCAGGATTTTTTCCGGCGCTCCCTTTACAATAAGTATATTTTTTTTGTTCTCGGTCTCAATCAGAACGCTGTTTCTCAATCTCTCGGGGCTGAAAGGAATTTCTTCGATTGATTTGAACTTGTCGAAAAAAGAACGCTTGTGCCCATCCACTTGCGTCAAAATCGCGGAATCAAAAGGAGTTAAAGAAGATTCGATTTTTTCGACAATATAAGCGGAAGATAAAAGTGCGTATTGTATGCACTTTTCTTTATCTGCCGAGAAAACCCCATCCAAAACCATTTTGCCTTCGGTCAAAGTCCCCGTCTTGTCACTACACAAAATTTCGATATTCCCTAAATCTTCCACTGCCGATAATCTTCGCACAACGACTTTTTCTTTGGCTAACTTTAGAGCGCCGCTGGAAAGCGAAAAAACGGCAATCAAGGGCAAGGCCTCGGGAATAATTCCCACAATCAGGGCAATACAAAAAAGAGAAAAACCCAAAAGACTGGTTGTGCCTTTCACTGCCAGATTCGCCAAAAAAAGAATAACTATTGTCACGACGACAATTTTCAAAATCAGACGTGAGAATTTCAGCAGGTTTTTTTCGTAGATGCTTTCCCTTTTTATGGTTGATACCAATTTTGTAACCTCACCCAATACCGTGTTCTTTCCGGTATTGATTACCAAGCCCTTCAGCTCTCCCGATATTACCGAGGTTCCGGCAAAAACAATACTTTTTGCTTCAAAAATTTCCTTGGTTTCCTTTTCCATGGGCTCCGGCGATTTAGAAACCGCTATGGACTCACCGGTTAAAACTGATTCATCAACCAGTAAGTCCTCTGTTTTTACGACAAACATGTCCGCGGGAGCAATGTTACCTTGTTCGAGTAAAACAATATCTCCTGGAACAAGCAGGGTTTTGTCGATATTTTTTTCGCTTCCGTCCCTTAAAACTCTTGTTTTTGAGGGAAGGTATTTTCTCAAAAGCGAAACAGCCCGTTCTGCCCGGGCCTCTTGCGTGAATCCCAAAATTACGTTAATCAAAATAAAAATCGCGATTACCAATCCGTCGATTTTTTCCCCGATTACAAAAGCGATAATTGTGGCAACAATCAAAAGATAAACGAACGGAGATTTAATCTGTCTTAAAAAAATATCGAAAAGCGTGGTTTCTTTTGTTTCCACTTGATTCAATCCGTATTTTTTCAGACGTTCCTCCGCTTCTTTTTCAAAAATTCCTCCTTCCGAAGTTTTGAAAAGAGAAAAAATTTCCTCGCTGGTTTTGGTTGTATATTGTGAAAAACCCATATTAAACTAATAATTTTCAATTTCCAATGAATTTTCAATGATTCAATTTCCAAGCAAAAGCAAAGCCAACAATTATTTCGGAAACCATTGCGCAACTCTGCCCTGTAATTAAGAAATGTTGTTGATGAATAGTCTTAGCAGAGCGAGCAATAGCAGCGCCCACAGCAGGCATTATTATTTGTCTGCTCGGCGACTGCGTGGTTGGAGAAATAATTCGTTGGTTTGCGAAAGCCAGACACGTGTCAACGTGTAAAATAAATCTGAGTTCTCTAGTTCGAGTACTGATAATATAATGGCGTCCCGTTTGGACCGTTGTCCGATACACGGAAAACTCCGGTTCCTCCTTTTGGTGTTGGTACGGTGATATTCAATGTGGTCGGCTCATTTTTATTCTCCAAATTGGAGTAAATC
>JAUYCU010000075.1 GCA_030692145.1 bacterium | reverse complement strand
TCGTTAATTGCCGCTTTTTTATTATTCAAACCGATTAAATACGAAGAGGAAAGCAACCCGGCAACAAAACCAAAAACAATTGCCAAAACAACGGTGACAAAAATTTGTTTTTTCACCAATTTCATCAGATTTTTTATCTTCTCGTTTAGTTTTTTAAAATCCGGCATTTTTATCTTCAAATCCGGATTATAAATACGAAATGATTTCATATCTTTATTATCAGTAGGTTAATTCTACTGCCCTACTGACGTTTGTTTTATATATTCCCTTCGAACTAATTACCCTGCTCGGACTTACCCCACTGAAAGTAACTTCGTAAGTTACCCCCTCGCTTAAATATTCGGAAAAATCGGATGCTGTTCCTTGTGGAATAGCAATGACCAGATCGGCGTAAAGTCCCTGTTCTATGCCCGCCTCTGCAGCATAGTAGGCAACAAACGATTGCGGAAGTTCACGGGATATTTTTATCTCTCCCAGGCTCAACTTGGAAATTCCCATGGCAATTGCCAAAATCGCCGACATAATCAACATTGTCAAAAGCAATGACGCGCCTTTTTTATTTTTTCTTTTTTTGGTCATAAATTAAGGTATATCCAAGGTTCTTTGCGAAAGCGTGGTTTGTAAATCGATTCTTGCTTGCTCCTCGATTTTTGTCCCGCTCCCCCGAACACCAAGAACAATAGTAACTTTCGGCTCCAAATTGTCCGTAGTTCCGATACCTGCGGTATAAAAACTTCCATTCACGATTATGCCTTCGGAATTTATTGCCCCGCCCTGACTACCGGGAATTGTTCTTCTTTCTATGTCTCCATTAACAAAAGCGTATCCAATTCTTTCTCCCCCGGGTCGAGTAATGTCAAGAGTAGAAACAGTGCTGCTATTAATTATGCTCATCCTGATTTCTTTGGCCATGAATTCCAAAATAAATCTGGCATTTTCCTGGACTCCTTGAAGCGCCAAAACCTTACGTTGGGCAGTAATACCCGTCGAAAATAAACTTAAAACCACAATAATAACAATCGAAAACAAGGCCAGGGAAACAATCAACTCCATTAAAGTAACCCCTTTTTCGTTTTTCTTGAAAAAATTGCTCATAATTTAGATTTCTTCCAGCCAATTATAAAGCCTGGTTTCTGCGCTAATAATTTGATTTCTTCCTCTTTCGTTCCAGGTTATTTCGGAAATAACCCTGATTTGATTATTTCCGATATGCTCAATGGTTATTTTTCTGTAAAATAAAGTGTTGTTTCCGCTGTCATATTGGTAAAACCCGCTATTCAGCCTCAAGGACATTGTAGAAAAAGCAAGCAATCCCGACGAATTATACTGAACCCGGTAATTTCCGGGATCTAGGTCTTGTTTCCAATTTAGCGCTGTTCTGCGGCGGGCAAGCCAATTATTGTCCCTTATATTTCTTACAATTTCCAAGCCTTCTTGTGACAAACCAATGGCAATAATCTTCGATCTGGTGGTTTTTGTACTGTTAACACTTAAGGTAATTAATACCAGGGCAGAAGTCAAAACAGAAATAATTACGCCCATAGCAACGATTATCTCGAGTAGGGTAAACCCTGTATTATTTTTCCATTTTTTAAAATTTAACGACATTTTTGTTTTATTCGATACTTATTTCTCCGGTTTTTCTAATAATAATATTTCTACAATTAACAGAAGGACAGGTTTTTCCGGTTTTTTTAATGGTAATCGTTACCTCTTCTGCGCTTGGAAAATTATAGAAACCAACAAATCCATCGGGAACAGAAAAAAATATATCTAGTCTATCCCCGCCGATAGAATCAATCTCGATGCCCGCCTCTGTCCAGGTATTCGTTTCTTCAATGCCTTCAGGGTTCTGATATCCGTAATTCCCCTGAAAATCACTATAAATAAAATAAAATGTTGGTTGAGATCTTTCAAAATGAATTCCGTAATTCCTCGGCACGCTCATTGATCCTGGTGGAGGAGGCCAAGGAGTTAGTCTGCCATTCAAGGCGAAATCTTGGGCTTTTCTGATGTTTTGCATGATTTCCTGTGCTGCTCTTTGCAATTGATATTGGCTTTCGTTTTTGCGCCAATTAACAATCATCATCGAAGAAATTGTGCCAATGACAAAAATTACTACCAGCGCCTC
>JAUYCU010000060.1 GCA_030692145.1 bacterium | reverse complement strand
ACTACTCGCTGCTAGGACTGCTCAAAACAGAGGATACATGCGCGAAGCTACAAATGAACAAGCCCAGGCAGCCATGAAAGCATATGAGACATTTGGCGATTCTGAAATGCTAAGAAAGCTTGAAGAATTGAGACCCGACGCGATAATAAGCAAAAAGGGCGAAACCACGGAAAAAACAGAAGAAAGACGAAAAGATGCAGAAGAGCGCGCATTTTCCAATGGCACATACAGGCAATGGAGCAAGCAAGTGCTTGATAAAAATAAGTTTGGCCCACAAATTATACAAGAAATGAGAAAACAGTTGTCAACGGGAGAATTCGCAAGCGTGTTTAAGACGTGGACAAAAGATGTCAGAAGCGCTGCCGAGGAATCTATGCAAAAAACTTTTACTGACGACTTCGCGGCAAAAGCCGATGGATCAGACAATGACAATGTTGCAAACCGAAAGGCTCTCTATAGAGTAACCAATAACGCTGAAAAGACTTTTTATTCGGACGCAAACGGCACCGTGCGTCCAGAATGGCTAGAAGAAGGAAGTGCTGCCGATATCGTTGCCGGGCAAGCTGTCGCTACGACAAACGCAGAAACCATGGATAAAATTACTCCCGAGGCGAGCCTAAAACTAGCAGCCAGGCATATTACTTCAAAACAGGTTCCAACGCTCGGCTATGGCATGCAAAATGCAAAAGCTAAAGAAGTCATCAGGGCAGAGATAGATGATTTAATTATTCGACAAAAAGCCCAACTAGCCATGCTTGATAGTTCCAGGTCTACTGCAGCGGATGCAGCAGCATTAGCAGAAACGGAGGCCAAGATGAGGGAAGTACAGACAAGAATTGACGACAGAACGAAGATTCAGAACCTAATGAAGAAAAGTGGCTATTGGGGTGGAACAGAAATAACCCCAACCCCATAATCACCAAACGTGTTTACGATAGAGAAACTGTTGGGCAACATTATAAAAATAAACTTGTATGCAATTTCAGATTCCACAATTTACGGAAATTGAGGACAAGGTAATCGGACCTTTAACAATAAAACAGTTCCTTTATCTTCTGGCTGGCGTGCTGGTGATTTTCATTCTTTTCAAAACTCTCAATTTCTTTGTTTTTATTATTCTCGCAATTCCTGTTGCCGTAATTTCTCTTGCTTTGGCTTTTATCAGGGTAAACCAGCAACCATTGGCAAGCGCGTTGAAAAATTTCTTCCGCTTTGTGAAAAAACCCGATTTCTATATCTGGAAAAAGCCCGAACCGAAAAAAACAAAAGAAGAAAAACCGCTTCCGGAAATCATCAAAAAAGAACCGATAAACCGGAAAGAAAAACTGATTCACCGCGAAAAACTTCAGGAAATCGGCTGGAGAATAGAAGTAGAGAAATAATATGCAAACAAAACTGCCAAAAAACGCTTCGAGTGCGCAAACATTCGTAAAAGTCAAAGAAATCAAAGACGGAGTAGTGATTTTACAGGACAATACCCTGAAATCAATCTGTATTTGTTCCAGTATGAATTTTGACCTTTTGAGCGCAATCGAACAGGAAGCGGTAATCAACAGATTTCAGGAATTTCTTAATTCATTGGATTTCTCGATACAGATAATCGTCACTTCGCGGCATTTCGAAATCGATACTTATTTGAACCAAATCCGCGAACTGGAAAAAAAGCAAACCAATGAACTTTTAAGGGTTCAGACCAGTGAATACATAAATTTCGTGGAAAGCTTCGTCGAGTTCGCCAATATCATGACCAAATCGTTTTACGTGATTGTTACTTTCAAAATCGCCGAAACCAAAGAAGAAGAATACGATTTTCTGGGCAAATTAAAAAATCTGATGGCCAGCAAGAAAAAAACAGGCGAAACATTTAAAGCGGAAAATTTCAACCAATACAAGGCGCAACTGGAACAAAGAACCAATCTGGTTGTTCAGGGCCTTCAGGGATTAGGCATAAAAGCAGTTCCTTTAAATGACGAACAATTGACTCAGCTTTTTTACGAATTCTATAATGTAGGAAAGTAATTATGGGACTATTCAAGAAAAAACAAAAAACCCCGATTAACGAAACCGGCATACCGGAAACCGACGAAACGGCATCTGTCGAAATGTCTCTGGTTGACGCAATTTCCCCTTCTGCGCTGCAAATTACCTCCAATTACATTCAGGTTGGAGACAAGTTTGCCAGAACCTTTTTCGTGATTACCTATCCCCGCTTTCTCACTGTAAACTGGCTTTCTCCGATAATCAACCTCGATAGAGTTTTTAATGTTTCGATGTTTGTCCATCCTGCGGATACGGGGATAATCCTGAAAAAACTAAGAAGGAAGATTACCCAGGTTGAAGCGCAAATTTCCACGGAAGCGGAAAAAGGTAAGGTGCGCGACCCGATGCTCGAAACTGCTCGAGACGATATCGAGGGCCTGAGAGACCGATTGATTCAAGGCACGGAAAAGTTCTTCAAATACGCCCTTTACATTACCATTTTCGAGGATTCAGTCGACAAATTGAACGAAGCAGAAGAAGAAATTCTTTCTCTCATGGAAGCAAAAATGATTTATCTCCGCCCGGCGCTTTTCCAGCAGGACGTAGGCCTAAACTCAAGTCTGCCCCTGGGAATTGATGAATTATTTATTACCACCTCTTTAAACACCGGGCCGTTATCAACTGTTTTCCCCTTTGTTTCCGCAAACCTTTCCTCGAATAAGGGAATCCTTTACGGAATCAACCGCCACAACAACAGTTTGATTATTTTCGACCGATTTTCCATGGAAAACGGCAATATGGTTATTTTCGGAAAATCCGGCGGTGGAAAGTCTTATGCCGTAAAAATAGAAATCCTGCGCTCTTTAATGACCGGAACCGACGTCATTGTCATTGACCCGGAAAACGAATACCAGTATTTGGCCGAAACAACCGATGGAGCATTCTTTAAAATTTCTTTAAATTCCAAACATCATATCAATCCTTTTGATATTTCACCTCCTGGAGAGGACGAAACAAGCGAAGAAGTACTGCGTTCGAAAATTATGGACTTGGTGGGGCTTTTGCGGGTTGCTTTGGGAGAATTAACACCCGAAGAAAATTCTACGCTTGACCAAGCACTAACCGAAACCTACGCCTCAAAAGACATTACGCCAGAATCAGATTTAAAAAACATTACCCCTCCTCTTTTGGAAGACTTACAAACCGTGCTGGAAAACATGGAAGGCGGGGAAAGAATCGCCAAAAGGCTAGAAAGATACACCAAGGGGACATTTGCCGGATTCCTTAACCAGGGAACAAACATCGATATCAACCGAAATCTGATTGTTTTCAGCGTCAGGGACATGGAAGACGAACTGAAACCAGTAGCAATGTATCTGGTTCTGCAATTTATCTGGAACCTAATTCGCTCGGAGCTCAAAAAACGCATTATGATTGTTGATGAAGCGTGGTGGATGATGAAATACGAATCGGGTGCATCGTTTTTACACGGCATCGCCAAAAGATGCAGAAAATATTGGCTAGGACTGACCACCATTACTCAAGATGTTCCCGATTTCATGAACTCGCCATACGGAAAGCCGATTATCAGCAATTCTTCGATTCAATTGCTCTTCAAGCAATCCCCCGCAACCATCGAAGTAGTACAAAAAACGTTTAACCTTACGGATGAGGAAAAATACCTGCTTTTGCAGGCCGATGTCGGAGAGGGAATATTTTTCGCAGGGCTGAAACACGCGGCAATCAAAGTGGTTGCCTCGTATACCGAAGACCAAATCGTTACTTCGAGTCCGGAACAAATTTTACAGATTCAAAAAGCAAAAGAAGATCTAGTAAAAGAAAATAATTAAATATGAATGACGCAACTACAACTGAAAGAGAAAATGCGGCAGAACTGCGTGAAGCACAGAATACCGCTAATCAATCCTCGGATGATAGCATTAGAACAAAATCGGAATCAGGCCCAAATATTGTTGTCTATGGAATTATAGGGGCGATTGGAGCGATTGGCGACGCACTCGGATTTATTCCTGTTGTTGGAGCCATTCTACGCGCTCCCTTTCAAGCAATTATTTATCTTTGGAAACTAATGAGCGGAAAACTCGGAAAAAACCCAGGCCAAAAAATTCTTACTAACGCTCTTTTGGGGATTACTCCATTACCGTCAAATACAACATTTATCGTTACTTCCTATCTCGAAGAAACTAAATTGGGAAAAAAGACCATTGGAAAACTTTCGAAAGCTAAACCAACAATAAAATGAAAAATTTAATTTTAATTATTAGCGCAACCATAATCCTAATCTTGCCGATAAACAGCTTGGCGCAGTTTGATTACCTTGATAATATGATTAATGAAGACGAGCCCGAAGAAAGCATCGGCATTGAAGAAACGACAACTGCCAACGAAGAAACCCCGAACCTCATTAGTATCGATATGATTTGGTCTGCAAACAGTTACGTGCCTTACGATTATCCGGGCAGGGCATTGGCGCCAGAGGGAGGATTCGTTGATGTAGACGTGGTTATGGAGCTTTCCGGTGGTCGCCCCGAAAACCTCGAATTCAGTTGGTTTATAGATGATAACTTTGAAGAGTCTAAATCCGGATACGGCAAAACCAGCTTCAGATTCGGGATTAGGAGGATGTCCGGCGCTACGCACACCGTGCTTGTAAAAATCTTCAACGAAAGTCGTTCTTTCTATCTGGAAGAATCAATAACTATCCCCGTAGTTAATCTTGAGGTCATAATTTATCCCTCGCCAAAAAACAAAAATTTCTCTGAACAGGCCAAGAAAAACATCGTCGTAACGGACAACAAAGAATTTTTTCTCGTTGCCAAGCCATTTTATTTTAGCGCCCAAAAACCAACCGAATTAAGCTACCGATGGGATTTTTCCGACAAAGAAGCAATCACTTCTTCAGATTATGGCGCAAACATCTTAAAAGTAATTTTGCCTGAAAAATTTTCCGGCACAATGAATAAAAGTATTTTTGTACTTGCCGCCAATAATAAAAATTCCATTCAAAAGGCCTATAAAAACTTAAGAATAGAAATACAGGCAACTCAATCACAATGAAACGAAAATTTTATAACTTATTATCCATAATAACGCTGGTGATCCTGCTTGTCGGAGTATTTCGCGTTGCTGCTGCGCAAAACCCAACGACACTGATAAACTATCCGACAATTGCCGGCCAGACCGTGGCATTTGGAATGCCTCTGCCGCAACTGATAAAATATATTTATCTCTTTGCGGTCGGAATATGTGGGGCAGTTGCCTTAGCAGCAATCTTATTGGGCGCAATCAAATATATCGGCGCTGCGGGCAATCCCTCCAAGATGGGTGACGCCAAAGACCAGATTGTTTCTGCACTTTTAGGGGTAGTTATTCTTTTAAGTTCTTATTTATTGCTCTATACGATTAACCCCGACCTGGTTAATATCGGAATTGTTTTACCGGACATTGACACTTCGGCTCTCAATAAAGGAACAGCTCTTTATTATTGCGTATGTCAATATAGTTGGTTCTTTAATCTTTATTTTTACAACAAACCACTAGAAGACATGAGGGGAAGATATACCAACTATGATAACATAATAAGACGTGAATGGGGCTCAGCACGCTGCATGAGACTTGATGCTGCCAAGGCTTGGTATGGTTGTCAACGTGCCTGCACGGGAATCGCAAGAACAGATAATTTTAGAGCCTTTATTATCGGGGCCATTGGTAATGCAGTTAATTTTGATAACGTCAGATATAAAAATTCCGTTATTTGGCGTTGTGAGCAATAAAACATAAAACAACACATTTATTATGAACACTAAAGCGAAAAAAATACTTATCATCGTCATCATTCTCCTGATTCTTGTTTTGGCTGGGTTATTGGTTTATTATTTCTTTTTTAAGAAACCAGTAACTCCTGTTGGCCCCGAGGGCAAGCTTCCCCAAACCGAAGAAGAAATAGAGAAAGAGAAAGAAAAAGAGCAAGAAAAACTCAGGCCTGCTTTAAAAATCAAGGCAATCAGCAACGAGCCCGTGCTTGCACCCACAACCACTGCCGAAAAAAACCAAGTTATTTATTATGCCCGCGCCAACGGGAATATCTGGCAATCCGATTTTGACGGCACAAACATAAATAGAATTTCCGACATAAATCTGGAAAGCTTAATCAAGGTTTTATGGTCACCAAATAAAGATTCAGCAATCACCATATTCGAAGACACCCTAGGCAATGTCAGTAAATTCCTATATAATCTTACGGATAAAAAAACCACCCAACTCAATAAATACACCAACTACATCGCCTGGTCTGTTGACGGCAAAAAAATCGCTTATCAGTATCAAAACGATTTTACCGGAGAAAATACCCTAAGCGTTTCCAACCCCGATGGCTCGAATTACGCGGTTTACTTGAAAACCAGAATGAAAAACCTGATCCTGGATTGGCCAAAAGGCGACGAGCTATTTTTTCAGGAAAAGCCTTCAGGAATCGTCACTTCTTCGCTTTACTCTATAAACCTAAAAACTAAGACATTTAATAAAGTTTCTTCCGATGTTTATGGCTTAAGCGTAAAATGGTCGCCCGACGGAACCAAGATGCTTTATTCCAAAACCGTACAAAATGGAAAAAATCCCGGATTATACGTTGTTAATAGAAACATGGTTAATCCAAAAACCGTTGGCGTGGCAACTTTGGTTGAAAAATGCACCTGGCCGCAGGACATCAGATATGTTTACTGCGCTGTGCCGAAAAATATCACCGAAGCCCAGGTCTTGCCCGATGATTTTTATAAGGGAACATTTGCCTCAAATGACGACTTTTTCAAAATCAACC
>JAUYCU010000055.1 GCA_030692145.1 bacterium | reverse complement strand
GGCAACATTCAAAATATTTAGAGCTCCTTTTGGCCCGATTCCGGAAATCGAAATCAACATTTCGAAAAATTCCAATTCTTTCCTGTCCAGAAACCCGTACAAATCCAAAATGTCCTCGCGCACGTGTAAATGAGTATAAAGGTTTACTTTTTCCCCGATTTTTGGTAACTTTTTAAATATGACTGCGGAAATATAAATCTTGTAACCAATGCCGTTAACATCAATAATTACGTATTTATCATTACTTGATTCAATTTTTCCCTCAATAAAGCCGATCATATTTTAATCATAACTCTTAATCGGTTCGAAGGCAATTATAATTAATTACATATAACCGATATTATTCTCTCGCTTTCCTCGACCGCCCCAGCGAGTCGGTCTCAGGGTTTCGCCCTTCGCTCTCCCTCGATAAATTCGGGAACCATGCCCGCTTTCGGGCTCAAAACCCGCTCGAAAACAATATCAGTTATATATTTGTTGTATATTATGGATGGAATCTTAATTATCAATAAATCAGCTGGCCCGACTTCTCACGATGTTGTGGATTGTATTCGTAAAATTACCGGAATCAGGAAAGTCGGTCACGCCGGAACCCTCGACCCTTTTGCCGAGGGAGTTTTGATTATTTTAATCGGCAAAGCAACAAAATCGCAGTCAAAATTCATGGAAATGGACAAAACCTATATCGGAACATTGAAATTGGGAGAAACAACCGATACCTATGACACAACTGGGGTGAAATCCAAAACCCAAAATCCCCGCCTTCGCTCTCCGAGCTTCGGCGGGCAAGCAAAATTCAAAATTAATGAAAATAAAATCCAAAAAACCTTAAAAACCTTTATCGGCGAGATTAAGCAAATACCGCCGATTTATTCAGCAATAAAAATAAAAGGAGAAACCGCATACAAATTGGCGCGCAGGGGAATCAAGCCTAAACTGAAACCGAGAAAAGTAAAAATTTACAACATCAAAATACTGAATTATAAATGGCCACGCCTGAAAATCGAAGTAAAGTGCGGCAAGGGAACATATATCCGCTCCCTGGCGCATGATATCGGCAAAAAACTTGGCTGCGGAGCATATTTGGAGAAACTTATCAGAACCAAAATTGGAAAATTTAATATTAAAAATTCAATAAAACTGGAAAGACTTAATTCCCAAAGCTTGCCAAAAAAAATATTATCTGATAACATATAAAACAATATGCCAATTACGAAATCGGCGAAAAAAGCATTACGACAAAACAAAAGACGAAGAGAAATAAATCTTCGTCGAATTAACGAACTGAAAAAGACGGTTAAAAAATTCAAAAAATTGATTACGGAAAATAAAAAAGAAGAAGCATTAAAACTTCTTCCCGAAACCTATAAGGCAATTGATAAAGCAGCTAAGGGTGGAGTAATCAAGAAAAATACCGCAGACCGCAAAAAATCCAGATTGACAAAAATGCTCAATA
>JAUYCU010000067.1 GCA_030692145.1 bacterium | reverse complement strand
GTCTTACTTTAACGAGTCGATTATTAAGCGTGCCCAGAAAAAGGGATTGGTGAAAATCAATATCCACAATTTGCGCGACTACACAAATGATAAACACAAAACCGTTGATGACAGTCCTTATGGCGGTGGGCCGGGGATGGTGATGATGGCAGAGCCGATTTTCAAGGCGGTTTCCGCCTTGAAAAAATGCAAAATGCAAAATGCAAAATGCAAAATTAAGGAAAAAGTTATTTTATTTTCGCCGAAGGGAAAAAAGTTTGACCAGAAAATGGCGCAAAGATTTTCCAAACTGGATAAATTAATTATGATTTGCGGAAGATATGAAGGGGTTGACGAAAGAGTTGCTCAATATATTGTTGATGAGGAAATTTCAGTAGGGGATTACGTTCTGACCGGAGGTGAAATTCCGGCAATGGTGGTTGTCGATGCGATTACAAGATTAATTCCCGGAGTGATTGCGAAAGAATCCTTAAAAGAAGAAAGTTTTTCTTTCAAAAAAGAAAAACTTCTAAGAGAAGAAAACTATGAATACCCGCAGTATACAAGACCGGAAACCATTTTAATAAACAAGAAAAAAAGAAGCGTTCCGCACGTTCTCCTTTCCGGTAATCATAAGAAGATAGAAGAGTGGAGAAAGAAAGATAAAAAATGAGTATAATTTAAATATGGAGTCGATAGAGAAAAAGAAAAAAGACAAAAAGAACATTGAAGATAATCCCGGGCCGTGTCTCGAAAAGGAATGCTCTTTTTGTTGCGACCCGGTAAAAGTAGGCAGATTTTTCCCAGAAGAAAAAATACCGGTTAATGAAAACGGCGAGAAAATTTGGAAAGAGCGAGTAGAAATATTAATACCGGAAGACGAAATCGACACAACGAGATTAAAATCTTATGACTGTGTAAATTTAGATAAAGCAACAGGTAAGTGTCTGGATTATGAGAAAAGACCGTTAATTTGTAGAAAAGCCAGTTGTGTAAATCGGGACTCTAAAGAAAGCATCGACGAACAGCACAAAAGAATGACAAAAAGAAAATTTATAGTTATTAAAACATAATATGGCGAAATTAAACCTCGGTGTTTTTTTCGGCGGCAAATCCACGGAACACGAAATATCCTTAATTTCGGCAAAAAATATTATAGATGCCGCAGATAAAAATAAATACAATATTATTCCCGTAGGCATAGATAAAAATGGTGAGTTTTTGTTTTATAATAATCAAGATTATATATTGGACAGTCATGATGCCAAAAAGGTACATTTGGGTTATGGTGGTTTACCGATAACATTTTCTTTCGGGCGAGATAAGGAACTTATCGGAATTTTTGACAAGAATTTAAAAATAAAAATAGATGTTGCATTTCCTGTTTTACACGGCAGTTTTGGCGAAGACGGGACTATTCAAGGACTTTTTGAAATGGCGAACATCCCTTATGTCGGAGCGGGAGTTCTGGGTTCTGTCATCGGAATGAATAAAGACATAGCTAAAAAATTATTGGAAAAATCTGGTGTTAAGATGGCTAAATTTTTGGTTTTCGATATTTCGGAAAAAGGAAAGATTGATTTTTCGTATATCATTTCCGAATTAAAATGCCCGTTTTTTATCAAACCGACGAATTCAGGCTCATCGGTGGGTGTCTATAAGATAAAAAGCGAAAGCGAATTTCGTGAAAAAACGAATGAGGTTTTTAAATTTTGTGATAAAATCATGTGCGAAGAGGCGATTGTGGGAAAGGAAATCGAGTGCTCGGTTTTGGGTAACGATAATCCCGCTGCTTCATTGCCGGGAGAAGTTATCACGAGCCACGAATTTTATTCTTACGACGCGAAATATTTGGACGAGAATGGCGCCCAATTGAAAATTCCGGCCGATTTACCCGAAGAAGCTACGCATAAAATCCAGGAGACGGCAGTCAAAATTTTTAAGCTTCTGAACTGTACGGGAATGGCGCGCGTAGACGGATTTCTTCAAGAAAACGGAGATTATATTTTTAGCGAGATTAACACGATTCCTGGTTTTACGCCGATCAGTATGTATCCTAAGCTTTGGGAGTTAAACGGAATTTCACAAACAGAACTCGTCAGCAGATTAATTCAATTAGCAATAGATAAAAATAAATTTTAAAATTCTTCTTTCCGGCAATCATAAGAAAATAGAAGAATGGAGAAAGAAAGCTTGACCCTTCACCTTTAGCCGTAATATTTAATAAAACAGAATCTAATATAGTGCGTTAGTTATTTATAGGAAATCTCTAGAATATGCGAGAAAAGGTGAATGGGTTGACAATAATTTAAAACATGATATTGTTATATTAAGGAGGTGAAGAATGTTTTATAAGCTTCGGGAGTATCTATGGAACGAGAACGTTTCTCTCGAAGAGAAACGGAAAATGTTGAGAATTGCTAATTTGGTCTTTATTCCCGTTTTCGTTCTAGGAGCTCTGTATTATTTGTTCCAATTCGCGCTCCTTCTGGGCCTCATAAAATTATGAGGCCCCTAATTAATTAATAAATACTTGACAAGCGATTATTTGCGAGTAAAATAAGAGATACATAAGAATTAAATGTCTAATTGGTCTAATTAATCTAATTGACCCAAATAAACCTTATGTGAAATTGACGGACAATTCTCTCGACAAGCTCGAAATAAATAACGTACTTTTAAAACAGAGTTGAGGTTTTTGAAATAGTTCAGAAATTTGAGCTCTGTTTTTAATTCGGTTCATTAACAAACTTGCCCCGTAGCTCCGCTTAAGGCGGATGGTACTGGGGTTAAATACGAATCACACAGTAAGTTTGTGCATCCGCCACCATAATTTTACGTTATGGTGTCGAGATAAAGAGCTAAAAAAATTGAATCTTTTATAGTTGTCCTGATATTTTACAGATTGTCGCAGATGCATCACAAATAGTTGCGAAAGTGATTATTTGTGGTAAGATTTGTGACTATTTGTGATTATCTTATTGAGAGTTTGATCCTAGCTCAGGACGAACGCTGGCGGCGTGGATAAGGCATGCAAGTCGAAAGGGTTTAGACCCTTGGCGAACGAGTTAGTAATACGTAGGTACATCCCTCTGACTCGGGCATAATTTGCCGAAAGGCAAGATAATTCCCGATGGTCTCGCAAGAGTAAAGGATCCCGCATTTGCGGGATTCGGTGAGAGAGTGGCCTGCGCCCTATCAGCTAGTTGGTGAGGTAATGGCTCACCAAGGCTATGACGGGTAGGGGGCGTGAGAGCGTGTTCCCCAACGATGGCACTGAGATACGGGCCCTACTCCTACGGGAGGCTGCAGTCGAGAATCTTCCACAATGG
>JAUYCU010000019.1 GCA_030692145.1 bacterium | reverse complement strand
CCAATTTCGTTAAGCGTATTTTGTAAAACCGTGGGATAAATTGCGCTTGACCAAGGATTTGCAACTATGGTTTTAATATCCAGCTTTTCTCCGATGTATCCTATCAATCCCCTTAGGCGCGACGAGCCGCCGTTCAGTATTATTTTTTCCACCTTCCTCCCGGTTTTAAACTGGTAAGAGTTTATCATTCTCTCTATTTCGTCGACGATTCTACTGATTGGAACATTTAAAAGATCCCTTACTTCTGTTTGATTTTGTTTTTCCGCTTCGTGATCGAATCCGTAGGTCATTTTGAATTCTTCCGCCCTTTCCGAGGCAATACCCAATCCGGTTGCCAATGTCCTGGTCATTTCTCCGCCTCCGATATCCAAACTGTGGCTCATTTGCACTATACCTTTATCAACGATGGTAAAAGACGATGCCCTTACCCCGACATCCAAAATACATACCGAACTTTTATCGTTGGACATCAGAGAACGAGCAACGCTGAAGCTTTCCAATTCCAGTGCCACAACTCCTAAACCCAAATCGTCGGCAATGCGCAAATATTTATTCACCACTTCGATGGGAACCGCAATCAACAAAACTCTTTTCCCCTTGAACGGCCGGGGAGAAAAATCGTTTTTTATCATTCCTATTTCGATTACGCGCCAATCCAAAATCACTTCCGGCAAAGGTATGGGAACATATCTGCGCGCTTCGAATTGAATCGCGCGGGCCAATTCCTTTTCTCCCATAAACGGCATTTCGATAATGCTCACAAAGCTGGAAAAAACCGGAATCGACATCACCGCGTTTTTAACCGTTACCTCCGCTTTCTCCAAAACAACTCTTAACATTTCCCGCGCCACAACTTCCAATGTCTTCAAAGAAGTACTCTGAAAAGTGTCATTCAGTCTTTCTAAATAACCAATCGTAGAAATCTGGCCGTATGTTTCCAGCTTGAATTTTTCTTCTTCTTTCTTTAATTGTACCACTTTTATCGAAGCGGTTCCAATATCTATACCCAAGCTCGGCTTGGCTTTTTTCTTAAAAAGTTTTATCTGCATT
>JAUYCU010000116.1 GCA_030692145.1 bacterium | reverse complement strand
CCTCCTTCAGCCCTGCCGTAGCTTTATGCGTAGGCGGGCTCTATATTCAGATTTAAAAGAACGATTTTAAAAATGGGAACCGAGGGCCCGCAGGAAAACAGAATAACCCTTGGGTTTGGCCGGGCAGGCGATAACCTGTTGTTCCCGGTGTCCAAAAGTCAACGGGACTAAGAATCGATTCGGACTCTTGATGGCCGAACGGCTCTGTTTTTATTCTCCCGGTTCCCATAATATAATAGCGCCTTTAAGTTGTAAAAGTCAATCTTAGAAATCCAAAAACCAAACAACAAGCCCCCGCTCTTTAATAAGATTGGGGGCGATTTGGTTAAACCTTATGTCTTAACCATTTTCTCGGCTTTTCCTCTCTCAATATTGTAACAACTCAAACACTTACACTTATTTTTAGAAACGTGATCAATGACTCCGCCACAAAGAGCATTTAATTGCTCAAGGCTCTGTATCTGCCTGTGCCGTGCCGTGGAAAAAAACGACCTGATTTTTCTCTTCATCTCCCTACAGTTGTAAATCATATCTTCCTCCTTTCTTGTTGTGAAAATTTTCGTTTTGGCTTAATTTAAGCCTGGCCACATTTCGGTTTTTTGATATTGATATTCACGATACCGCACTGCATAACTTCTCAACTGACGCATTTGACATTTATCCATATTTTTTGCGGCGCACAAAACAATAATAATCCCAAACAGAATAAAAACCTCTGCCAATGATGGAGTCTCGATAAAGAGATTTTTCTCGATATAGACGAGAAAAGCGCCAAAAAAGGCAAGAACTACACCTAAAGTTATAAAGGACATCTGAAAAGGAAACTTTTTCGCAAGACCGAAATATTTTCTCATTTTTCCCTCCTCTGTTTTAAACTATCACAAGCATAACATATTGGTAAATTTATGTCAACTATTCAATAAATTTCGGGCGAGGAATTTGTTTTCACTGAGACAACTTCGCAGGGCAAGCGCATGGTCTGTCGCCCGCGGCGACAGGCGAGCCCGAGAATTAGTGCAGCCACTCGCTGGAGTGGCTGATACGTGTCGACAAGAAAATAAATTCCGAGCAAGGCCCTACCATCCTCCCCCGCCTCCGCCACCGCCCCCACCACCGGCTCCCCCGCTTCCGCCTGCGCCCGAAGCGCCTCCGACATTCGAAGAAATGCTTGAAGACAGGCCGTCGAGATGTGCGGCAAAACTATTCACGTCAAAAGAAGATATCGCGGCTCCCATAAACCAAATCGGATGGTAATTCCGGAAATAATCTTCTCCGTAAATATCCTGCATCTTTTTCACCCACTCTTTGGTAATTCCAAAAAGAATCGCATAAGGAAGAAGTTTTTCGAAAATATTTTCTTTTTCGTTGAATTGCTGACGGTACTTTTCCGCAGTATTCATATAGAGCTTAAATCCTTTAATGCGCCAATTGAGTTCCGCGCCTTTTTGCGTTCTTTTCGGCATGATAAAAGAAAAAATTATCAGAATTATAGCAGAAACAACTACAGGCACGAAGTTAAGGCGAGTTGCGAATAAATATACGATAAGGCCGATTACGAGAAAGCCCACCCGGTATGAAAGTCCGCTTTTTTCAATTAGTTTTTTGCCCAGTAAATTCTTTTTTAACATCGATCCAATCTTCTGAAAAATCTTTCTTCTTTCCAATAAATGCGTATCTTTTATGTCCGAAATCAAAATTTCACTACTGTCCATAAAAAGCCATTTGAGAATTATTTTTTCCAGTTCTACAAACTGCGGATTGTTTTTATAGTCCGGTTTCAATATTTTCAACCCATAATCTTTTCTCTTCAATAATCCGCCCTCAATTTCTTCAATGGAAATTAAACCCCTTACCGCCAAATCAATAATTGTAGCGGTTATAAATTTATTATTAAAGCGTCCGTTAGTCATTAATCCACCCATATGAACCGGACTAAGGTTTTCCGGAATTTCGAATTCGGGAATAATCGTTTTCTTAAGGTTCGGGTCGTCGCCGTATTTTTTCCACAATACAAAGCATAAAATAAAAACCAGAACCGGTAATAAATACCAAATATTCAACCAACCAAGATAATCTCTGTATTTATCAAAAAAGCTCAGTTTATACGGAGTAAAAATATTTTTCGGGAAAGTTACGGAAACGGTAATCCCCTGTTTTTCCAAAAGCGTTTGCGTGGAATAAAACCTAAGAATATTTTTTGACCATTCGTAATTAGCCAAGTTTTTTACCTTGCTTCCCAAACTTCCGGTATAATATTCGACTTTGCTATTTTCTTCGCTGATTTCCTGCGAGAAAAATATCATTGCCTGAAAATTATCAATTTGAATATCCCAAAAATTCCCGTTCAGATTCCAATATAGTTCGTCAAAGTTAGTATTATCGAAACGGATTGCGTTTTTTACCTTGTATTTTATTTTGTAATAATTCTCGCCTTGAACCGCAATGTTCGGATCGCCGATTTTCCAGGTAATTATATGGTCCTTAACGCTTCTGATTGTTGTGTATTTTAGGGGATTGCCGTAAAAATCGGTAATACTTATCAATTCCACCGGATTATAAATTACGCC
>JAUYCU010000122.1 GCA_030692145.1 bacterium | reverse complement strand
AGTGAAATCAAAAAAATATTTCCAGACAAAAAAGTATTCCGCCTGGACAGCGATATTAGCGAAAAACCATTAGAACAGGAAAAAATCATTAAAGAGTTCCTCGTTGCCGAAAACGCCGTGCTTGTTGGCTCGCAAATGCTTCTCAATAAGAATCTGAAAGCCGATTTAGCCGCGATAATCTCCATCGAAACAATTCTTAATCTTCCCGATTTCAAAAATTCGGAAAGGGTTTTTCAAATTATCAACCAATTACGCAATATGTCCGATAAGGACTTCGTAATTCAAACCTATAATCCCGATAATTTTACGATTAAAACTGCTCTTGAAAATAACTTTACCAAGTTCTATAATGAGGAGATTAAAAACAGAAAAGCTTTTGATTATCCCCCGTTCTCGCAAATCATAAAATTGGGTTTTACCCATAAAAACCCGCAAATCGCCGGAAACGAAGCGAAGATTCTGGTTGCGAAACTGAAACAGCAGAAAAAACATTTGGCAATAAGCGATGAGCAGCTGGTTATAATCGGTCCCGTACCTGCGTTTATTTCCAGAAAAAAAGGAGGTTATCACTGGAATATCATTATTAAGTCGAAAATTACAGATTTAAATTTAAGAAATAAATTACTGATTATTGTTCCCTCGCGATGGGAAATAGAAGTTGATCCGGAAAGTTTATTATAGGCTTATTTTGGAAAGACTTATTTTACGATTTAGCGCAATCCAATTAAATTTTTTCCGACACGAAGTCGCCGAATAGTTGATTGATGGTGTTATTACCCAGGCGCTTCTTTTTCTCGCTCCGACAATACGAATCACCGAAAAATAAAGTATCAATCTCAGTCGGAGCTGCGAAGGGTCTACAAAAATTTATTGAATTGCCCATATTGTCTTAGTATAAATAAAATGATACTACCCATCGAAAAAGGTGAAAATAATGAATTTTTAAGAAAAAAATCGCTACTGATAGAATCGGTTGACCTGCCCGCCGGTAGGCAAGGCGAGAAAATCTTGGACTTGGCAAAAGACATGATTCAAACGATGATAAGAAATAATGGCGTAGGGCTGGCAGCCTGCCAAATAGGAATGAATGTCAGAATGTTCGTAATTAATGAGGATTTAACTAAAAAGCAAATATTCATTAATCCGGAAATTTTTAAAATGTCAAAAAAGACCGAAATTTGCGATGAGGGTTGTCTGAGTTTTCCTAATTTATTCAAAAAAATACCGCGAGCCAAATCACTGAAAATAAAAGCTATTGACGAAAATGGTAAAGAATTTAAACTAAAAGCCAAGGGACTGTTTGCGCGCGCAATCCAACACGAAATGGAGCATTTGGACGGAATTTTACTTGTTGACCATGACCAAAATTAGAACAATTTTAATAGGAACTCCTTTGTTTGCGGAAAATATCTTTTGCAAATTTTATGATGCCTTAAAAGACAGATTTGAAATCATTGCCGTAATTACTGCCGAGGATAAACCAGTGGGCAGAAAACAGACCCTAACCCCCTCACCAATAAAAAAATGGGCCCTAGGAAACAATCTTCCCGTCTTGCAACCCGATAAAATCAGAAAACCGGAATGGATAGAAAAAATTCGGGAAATGAACCCCGAACTGATTATTTTAACTGCTTTTGGTCAAATTATCCCGCAAGAAATTTTGGATATTCCGAAATATAAAGCCCTCAATATTCACCCATCGCTTTTACCAAAATATCGCGGCGCTTCTCCGATTCAATCCGTAATTCTAAACGGCGAAACGGAAACCGGAGCTTGTTTAATGATTATGGACGCGGAAATGGACCATGGACCCGTAATTCAAAATTCGAAATTCAAAATTCAAAATTCAAAAATAACCCACGAAGAACTATCGAAAGAACTTTCTGATTTGGGTGCGGAATTATTAATCAAAACCTTACCCGATTATATTGATGGTAAAATTAAGCCACAAGAACAAGACCACGCGCAAGCCACTTTTTGTAAGCTCATCAAGAAAGAGGACGGAAAAATCGACTGGAATAAATCGGCAGAAGATATCGAAAGGCAAATCCGCGCGTTTCAAGAATGGCCGGAAAGCTACACGAGTTTTAATGACCAGCAATTAAAAATTATTGAAGCCGAAACCAATCCTTCGACTGCGCTCAGGACAAGTAAAAAAATCGGTGAAGTTTTTCTCACCGATAAAAAAGAATTAGTGGTTCAAACCGGAAATGGAATTCTGGTTTTAAAAACGATTCAACTTGAAGGCAAAAAACCAATGTCAGCAAAGGAGTTTCTAAACGGACATAAGGAAATTATCGGAACTATTCTTCAATAGCAATTAATTTCCAATCTTCGCCTTTTATTTTCTTGATATTCAGTTCCGCATTTTCGGCAATAGTGTTTTGGGAAAGTAGTTTGAAATTATAAACCAAATTTTCTGGCGAGATGTATTCGCCGTGTTCCAAAATCGAACCCAATTCAAGTTCGATTTTTTTTATTTTTTTAAAACCGTTCTTCTCCGCATATTCAAGAACGGTTTTTAATATTTGGCTTGCCAAATGAAAATCATGCATGTTTCTTTTATTGAGAGTATTATCTTCAAGCGGGTTTTGAGCCCGAAAGCGGGCACGGTTGTCCCGCATTGCGGGACAGAGCGAAGGGCGAAACCCTGAGACCGACTCGCTGGGTCGGTCGAAGAAAGCGGAAGATAATACTCGAAAATAAATTAGTGCACACTACACGTAACACACGGGTCGTAGGCACGAATAAGCATTTTTATCCTGTCTGTTCTTTCTTCTTTTTTTAGATTCTTAAACCCCTCGATATACTCAAAGTCCTCCAAATCTGCCTCCAAATTAGCTAAATTCTGGGCCGTAGGCGTAATTATATTCAAATCTTGGATAATTCCATCTTTTGTCTTAACATCGTAAAAAAGCGTGCCTCTTGGCGCTTCGATTGCGCCCACCCCTTCCCCTGTTCTATTTAAGATTTTTGGTTCGGAAATTTTTATTTCTCCAATAGTTAAAAGTTCCAACAAGGTAATGCTTTCCTCAAAGCAATGCACCAACTCTATCGCCTGCGCCAAAATATTGTAAAAGGGATTGAAGCAC
>JAUYCU010000103.1 GCA_030692145.1 bacterium | reverse complement strand
GAAGCAAAAAGCTTTATTTCGAAAGGCCATGAATTGTTTAAATTTTCCGGTCTAAAATATACGGAACAAGTGGAAGATTCCAAGGCAATTAACATAATTTCTCCACCAAAAATCATTATTGCCGGTTCGGGAATGTCGGCTGGAGGAAGAATAGTTTTTCACGAAAAAATGTATCTTCCCGATTCCAGAAACTGTCTTTTGATTACTAATTTTCAGGTTAAGGGAAGTCCGGGCAGACAAATTTTGGAAGGAGTTAAAAACATAACCATTTTGGACGAAAATGTTCAGGTTAGGGCTAAAATTGCCACAATCCATGGCTATTCTTCACACGCTGACAGAAAGGCGCTTTATGACTGGTTAAGTAATTTTAACAAACCAATTAAACATATTTGGACCGTGCAGGGCGAAGAGGGGCCTGCCGGTGCCTTGGGACAATTAGTAAAAGATCATTTAGGTATTTCTGCCTCCACCCCTAAAAAGGGAGAGGTAGTGGAATTGTAAGTAGAGAAATGTTATCATAAATAGTATGAAATATAAAATTTGTGTTTCAGGTGCGGCCGAAACCGGGTATTGTCCGAAAAATGCCTTGGGAAAAGCCGAGGAAACGGGCAGGGAAATAATCCGCCAAAACGGAATTTTGGTTACCGGAGCGACTTCGGGAATTCCGTATTGGGCAGCAATCGGTGCAAAAGAGGAAGGGGGCACGGTTATCGGTTTGTCTCCGGCAGCTTCGGAAATTGCCCATCTGAAAACATATCGGCTTCCGATTGATTTTCACGACTTGATTATTTATACCGGTTTTGAATACGCGGGACGCAACCTGCTTTTAACTCGTTCCTCGGACGGAACTATCGTCATTTGCGGGAGAATAGGTACGTTAAACGAGTTTACGATTGCTTTTGAAGACAAAAAGCCGGTTGGGGTTCTGGTCGGCACAGGAGGAACGGCTGACATGATAAAATCGATTGTCAAAAATAGTCATCGCGGTCCGGGCAAGATAGTTTACGACTCCGATCCAAAGAAGTTGGTTTCGAAGCTTATAAAATTGATAAATAAGGAAAAAAGTAGAAAATAATAATTAACTTTCCCGGCTTCATCGCAAGATGAGCGGGTTAAAATATATGGTCAAGGAAAAGAAAGAAGAATTAATCGGCAAGATAACCCACTATTTCGACAAGATCGAGGTTGGCATAATAGAAATGGCAAAAGGAAAGCTGGCCGTGGGAGATACGATTCATATCAAGGGAGTCACTACCGATTTCGAGCAGGTGGTTGAGTCAATGCAGATAGAGCATGAACAAGTGGATAAGGCCAAGAAAGGAGACGCAATCGGATTAAAGGTAAAAGATAAGGTTAGGGAAGGAGACGAAGTTTATAAAGCATAAATATTTTTATAAATGTTTATTAATGTTTAGATTAATAATAATCTAAGGATTATTATTAATTTTAAT
>JAUYCU010000098.1 GCA_030692145.1 bacterium | reverse complement strand
GGCGAAATCTTGGGCTTTTCTGATGTTTTGCATGATTTCCTGTGCTGCTCTTTGCAATTGATATTGGCTTTCGTTTTTGCGCCAATTAACAATCATCATCGAAGAAATTGTGCCAATGACAAAAATTACTACCAGCGCCTCAATTAATGTAAACCCTGCACCATTTTTTCTGTTTCGATTCATATTCTTTAGATAAAAATATTCAAATACCAGTCCAATAAATAGTTTCCCCAGAATAAAGTAATGAATGCGGCTCCGGTCAAAAACGGGCCAAGAGGAATCTCCGATTTCAGTTTTTTCTTTTTCAGAACCATCAGAATCAAGGCGACAATCGCGCCGACAAAAAATGTCAGAAACAAAGTCGTAAAAAGCTGATAAATCCCGAAAATCAATCCCAGAAGAATACCGATTTTTATGTCGCCAACCCCCATCCATTTGCCCTTAGAAACCAGAACCCAAAAGAGAAAAAATCCACCCATAACCGTTGCGCCCAGAATCGAGGAAAAGAAAATCGAAAACTGGTTGGTGATTAAGGCAAGATAGGTATCGTACAAAAGAGAAATAAATATTGCCGGATAAATGATTTTATCGGAAACCAGATAATATTTAAAATCGTAGACAAAAATTACAATCAAGAAACAGGAAATAACCAACAAGTAACAAATATTAACCAGGCCGTAAAAGGAAAAATCGGCAAAATAGACGATAATCAAAACAAAAATCAATCCCGTGAAGAATTCCACAATCGGATATTGCCAGGAAATTTTTTTATGGCAGCGCCGGCATTTTCCTTTCTGAATAAAAAAACTCACCACGGGAATGAGTTCAAACCATCTCAGTTTTCTTTTGCAATGCGGGCAATGGGAAGGATTTTTGATAACCGACTTATTTTTTTTCAGACGCAGGACCACTACGTTCAAAAAACTTCCCACGATTGTTCCGAATATGAAAAATAAAATATATAAAATAAACATTCAAAAACAGCTCAATAATCCAAGACTTACCTAAATTTCAAATTTTTAAAAATCCGAAAATTTTTAGGCAAAATCCGAATATTGAGCCATTAATTTAAGGCTGAATGCAGTAATAACGGGTAGCATCATCGCAAGCACAACCGAACGTGGTAATATCAACGTCGCCATTTAATGCCTGGTTGGTGCCTTGCTCTAATTGCGCCCTCAATACATAATCGGCTAGGTTGGCTCCGGCATTATACTGATAACAGGCAGCAGGAGGAGTAGCCACATTACAGGTTGTTTTAAGAGTGGACGGATCGTAAGGGACCTGGGTCATATAGCCCACGCCCCCCTCTATTGCAACGGCCATTGCTAACCAATCATCACAAGTCACGGCCTCGGTATCTCCGGGATAACCCGTAGCGGTATTATCGTCGTAATACATTTCTAGAGCCAAGGCGATTTGACGTAAATCTCCAATCCTCCTTACGTCTCGTGCTTTCGCTCGGGCAGTATTTAACGATACCAAAACGATGCTTGCCAAAAGACCAATAATCGCGATTACCACCAAGAGTTCAATCAAGGTAAACCCTTTGGTTTTTTTGTTTCTAAGCATAATTTTTCGAATTAATTTATTAATCAGCCGAACACTCTATTCTGTCCCGACGCAAGGTCGGGGCAGAATCTGACTATCAAGCTAATTTGTGCTTATTGCTGAATGCAGTAATAACGGGTAGCATCATCGCAAGCACAACCGAACGTGGTAATATCAACGTCGCCATTTAATGCCTGGTTGGTGCCTTGCTCTAATT
>JAUYCU010000097.1 GCA_030692145.1 bacterium | reverse complement strand
AAGGAAACAAAAAAGCCGAGCAAGGAAGAAGAGGGTGATGGCGCAAAAACAGAGCAGATTTCCGAAGAAGCACCAATCAGCAAGGTTGTTGCGTTGATTATTAAGCACGCAATCGAACAAGGAGCATCGGATATTCATATTGAGCCCAGCGAAAAAGCAGTGAGGGTGCGTTTCAGGGTTGACGGCATCCTTTACACTAATCTTACTTTACCGGCTCGTATTCATCCTGCAGTTATTTCCAGAATTAAAATTTTGTCCCATTTGAAAATAGACGAAACCAGGAAACCGCAAGACGGAAGATTTTTCACTCAGACCGACAACAAAAAAATCGACTTCCGTGTTTCTACATTTCCGACCTATGCCGGAGAAAAAGTGGTGATGAGAATCCTGGATCCGACAATCGGTCTGCGCGAACTTGCCGATTTGGGGCTGGAGGGTCGCAATTTGAAAGTTTTAAAAAGAGGCATTGAAAAGCCGCACGGCATGATTTTGATTACCGGTCCTACTGGGTCAGGAAAAACCACCACGCTTTACAGTTTGTTGCATATTTTGAATCAGGAAGCAGTGAATATCGTCAGTTTGGAAGATCCTATCGAATATTATATCGATGGAGTGAATCAATCGCAGGTGCGTCCGGAAATCGGATATACTTTTGCCACCGGTTTGCGCCATATTTTGCGTCAGGACCCGGATAAAATCATGGTTGGTGAAATTCGCGATAACGAAACCGCTGCTTTGGCAGTACATGCGGCCCTAACCGGCCATTTGGTTTTGTCCACCCTGCATACCAATAATGCGATTGGTGTTATTCCGCGTTTAATCGATATGGGAATCGACAGGTATTTACTTCCGCCGACTTTGATTGCGACAATCGCACAAAGATTAGTGCAGCGGCTTTGTCCAAATAGCAAAAAAGAATTGAAACCATCGCCGGAAATGAAAGATTTAATCAAAAGCGAATTGGACCAAATGAATCCGGAAGAACTGAAAAATTATAATATTAAAGAACCCTATACGCTTTTTGAGCCGAAGATTTCCAAAGAATGTCCGAAAGGAACAAAGGGAAGATTGGCCGTATTTGAAATTTTGGAAATGACACCGCAATTGGAAAGTATTATTTTGAAAGAACCCTCGGAAATGGCGATTAGAGAAGAAGCGAAAAGACAAGGAATGAGTACAATGCTTCAAGATGGCATTGTCAAGGCGTTAAGAGGCATGGTTGGGCTGGAAGAAGTCAAAAAAGAGCTTGAAGAATAGAATAAAATAGACTAGAAAATAAAATAATTATATAATTAAAGTTATGAAGAAAAATCCAAGAGAGAAAAATAATGGCTTTACGCTGGTCGAGCTTTTGGTGGTTGTTGCCATCATCGGTTTATTGAGCATGATGGTAGTAATCAGCATGAGAAACATAAAAGCAAAAGCTCGAGATGCGGAAAGAGTTTCCGAGATGAATAGCATTGCTACGGTTTTAAACCTTTATCATAATGATTACAATCTTTATCCGATTTTTGACGGATACATTACCGGAATTGATGATTTTTCCGTTGCGCTCGAAGCCACAAGCTATATTACCAATGTTCCTATTGACCCACTGGAAATGGATTCGAGCGGCTGTGGTTCTTTGACTGGTTACCATTATTACTATCAAAGCGCGGATGGTAAAGATTATGTTTTGGGTTATTGCCAGGAAACAAACTCAATGCAAGGCAGGGCACAGGGAGAGAATTATCTTTCTCCGTAATTTGTAAAAATTAACACAGAAATTAACAAAAGGTTATGATAAAAGATTATAAAGCGGAATTGGAAAGTTTTTTGGAAATAGTCGGTGAAAACAATGCTTCCGATTTACACCTTACGGTCGGCAAACATCCCAATATCAGGGTAGACGGCCGTTTGCGGGATTTATCGAAATATCCGGTTTTAACCAAGGAACATACTGAAGGCTTGATTAATTCTTTACTTAGCGAAGAACAGAAAAGTAAACTTTCGGAAATGAGGGAAATCGATTTTTCATATAGTTATCAGGACAAATCTCGTTTCAGGATAAATGTTTTTCACCAAAAAGGGTATCTTTCCGCTGCTTTGCGTTTCCTTCCTTCGAAAATCAGGACAATTAAACAATTGAATTTGCCTTCGATTATCGAGAAATTCGCTTCTCATTCGCAAGGATTTTTTCTGGTTGTCGGTCCGACCAGCCACGGAAAAACCACAACCTTAGCGGCAATGATTGATTATATCAACCACAATATGAGCAAACATATTGTCACTATTGAAGATCCGATAGAATATATTTTCAATCAAGATAAATGTATTATTGAACAAAGGGAAGTTGGTTCCGACACAATCAGTTTTGACCGGGCATTGCGTTCGGCACTGAGACAGGATCCGGATGTGATTATGTTGGGAGAAATGCGTGATTTGGAAACAATTTCCACTGCTTTAACCGCAGCGGAAACCGGACATTTGGTTTTGGCAACCCTACATACCAACAACGCGGCGCAGACCATTGACAGAATAATCGATATTTTCCCCGCAGAATCGAAAAATCAGGTGAGGTCGCAACTCGCAGCAAGTTTGTTGGGCATTGTTTCTCAGCGTCTTGTGCCGAGAGCGGATTTCGGCAGAATCCCCGCGGTTGAAATTTTGGTTGCCAATTCGGCAATCCGTAACTTAATCAGGGAAGGGAAAATATACCAAATTGATTTAGTAATCGAAACCAGCGTCGAGGAGGGAATGGTTTCTTTAAATAGATTTTTGGCGGACCTGGTGCAGAGAAAAGAAATTTCTTTGGAAACCGCGATGAATTATTCTTTAAATGCTTCAGATTTAAGAATGTTGTTGGGAAAGTAATTTTAGCGAAACGATATGAAATTTAATTATCAAGCAAGAACCAAAGAAGGAGAGACCCAAACAGGAATGGTTGAAGCGGGATCGAGAGAAGCGGCAATAGAAACCCTTCAGCGTCATGATTTGGTCGTAATTTTTTTGGAAGAATTGTCGGAAATGCCTCTTTACACCAGATCGTTAAAAATTTTTCAAAGGATAAAACCTAAGGAAATAACCATTTTTTACCGGCAATTGGCGATTCTTTTCGAGGCAAGTGTTTCTCCTTTGGATGCCTTAAGAATTTTAGCCGAGCAGACCAATAATCAGCTTTTCAAGGATTTGATTTTTGAGGTTGAGCAAGATGTACGCGGAGGCGAAACTCTTTCTCATGCGATGTCGAAAAGGCCGAAAGTTTTTTCTCCGTTTTACGTAAACGTCGTAAGGGCGGGAGAAGCAACCGGCAAGCTACATGAGGTTTTGAGATATTTGGCCGATCACGCAGAAAGAGAATATAATTTGACTTTTAAGGTGAGAGGCGCGTTCACTTATCCGATAGCAATTTTATCATTGTTTGTTGTTGTCGGAACATTGATGATGATTTTTGTGGTTCCGCAGTTGACTTCAATGCTTGAAGAGCTGGGTACGGAATTACCGATTACCACAAAGATTTTGATTGGCGCCAGTGAGCTTATGAAGTCGTTTTGGTGGTTGTTGGCGATTATTTTGGGCGGTTCGGTTTTCGGAATAATTAGGGCCACTAAAACCGAAAAAGGCAGACGCATAATCGATATTTTAAAACTGAAAATCCCCGTATTTAAGGGTTTGTTTCAGAAAATATATTTGGCGCGTTTTTCGGAAAACTTTAAAACACTTCTTGTTGGCGGTATTCCGATTCTTCAAGCGCTGGATATAACTTCGACGGTTATCGGCAACAGCGTTTACGAAAAAATCATTCAGGAAGCAAAAGACAGAGTAAGAGTGGGAAAAACAATTGCTTCCGCGTTTTCCGGTTATCCCAAGCAATTTACCCCCATGCTTACACAGATGGTTGCGGTCGGGGAAAAAACCGCGGCACTTGAGCCGATTCTCGATAAGGTGGCGATGTTTTATCAACAAGAGGTAGACAGGATGGTTTCGAATATGACGCAATTGATTGAACCGATGATGATTCTGGTTTTGGGAGCAGGTGTCGGGTTCTTGGTTGCCTCAATTTTGATGCCTATATACAACATTGGTTCAAGTTTGTGATATAATATAAATATAAATATAAATATAAATATAAAGATAAAAACAAGACCAAAGGTCGAGTTAGGAATTTAAAAATTGAAATTAATAATTAATTTTTTGAAACTCAATTTGTAATCAGTTTGCAAATTGGTTTCACGAATTCGTTTTATGAAACGCGACAAAAAAGGTTTTACCTTGATTGAATTATTGGTGGTTATTGCTATCATCGGTATCTTGGCAACTATTGTTCTGGTATCGTTAAATACTGCCCGAGCGAAAGCAAGAGACGTAAGAAGGATTGGAGACATACGTCAAATTGCCTTGGCCTTGGAAATGTATTATGACGATAATACCACAACCGGTTATCCTGGAGACGCTGATGCAATCACTTGCGATGACTGGGCAGCATTGGTTATTGGGGTGGAAGGAGGTGTGGGCTATATGACCCAAGTCCCTCACGATCCGACCACAACTCGCTTAGAGTGTAATGTGGGAGCTCAAAATGTTGACCAAAGATGCTATATGTATAATGCCTTCGGAGCCACCATAAATGATTACGTGTTAAAGGCGCGATTAGAACAAACGGCTAACCAGGCACTTACTGGCGACATTGATGGAACTGTTCAGGGTTGCAATTGTGGTGTTGCTGCCACTGACAATATCTACTGTATTCAGCCATAAGTATAAATTAGTTTGATAGTCAGATTCTGGTTCCGATATTTTTGGGACCAGAATAGAGTGTTCGGCTGATTTTAAAAATTAATTCGAAAAATTATGTTTAAGAATAAAAAAACCAAAGGGTTCACTTTGATTGAGCTTTTGGTAGTAATCGCGATTATCGGCCTTTTGGCATCGATTGTTTTAGTTTCATTAAACACTGCTAGAACAAAGGCACGGGATAGTCGCAGATTGAGC
>JAUYCU010000076.1 GCA_030692145.1 bacterium | reverse complement strand
GATTTCAGCTCTTCGGTTTCCGGACTGTATTTCTTCCTGGTCTGATAAAATTCTTCCGCTACCTCATTGTACGTATTTTTATTTTCCGCTAATATTTTATATGCTTTACGTAAATTCATAATATAAATTTTAGTATTGTCTTTCTCGCGGGTTTTGAGTTATTTTTTATTTCGCTGGAGCGGTCGAGGAAAGCGAAAAGATAATACTAAAATTCCCAAACGATAATGAATGTATCGGAATACATTATTCAAAGTGCCTTAGGGCAGAAAAACATCGATGAGAAAAAAATCGACAAAATCAAGCGTCGGGCAGCCTTAGAATATAAATCGAAAATTCCTCAAAACATTAATCTACTTCAAGCATATCACAAGCTTATCGCGACAAACAAGTTTAAAAAATCCCCAATACTGGAACAACTATTGAAAACGCGGAAAGTAAGAACCCTTTCGGGTATAGCGGCAATTACCGTAATCACTAAGCCCTACACTTGTCCGGGGAAATGCTTGTATTGCCCAACTGAAAAAAACATGCCAAAAAGTTATTTGGCGAACGAACCTGCCTGCATGCGTGCGGTCTTAACCAAATTCGACCCTTATCGCCAAGTTGATGCACGTTTAAAATCCTTAAAAATGACCGGACACGTTACGGAAAAGATAGAATTGATTGTTCTGGGCGGAACCTGGTCCGCATACCCTAAAAATTATCAAAATTGGTTCATTAAACGCTGTTTTGATGCCTGTAATGGTATTATGTCAAAATCGCTAAAAAGCGCCCAGAAACGCAATGAAACCACTAAAAACAGGGTGATTGGACTGACATTAGAAACCCGGCCAGACTTTGTCACACCAGAAGAGATAAAACACATGCGCGAACTGGGCTGCACGCGCGTGGAACTGGGAGTACAAAGTATTTATGACGATGTTTTGAGAAAAAATAAACGCGGACACGATATAAAAACCGTAATTAAGGCAACAAAACTTTTAAAAGACGCTGGATTCAAAATAACTTACCACATGATGCCGAATTTACCCGGTTCAAATATCAAAAAAGACGAAAAAATGTTTGAAGAATTATTTTCCAATCCCCCGACCTCGACTCGCCGTCGAGGCGAGGCGGGCGATTTTCAACCCGACCAACTGAAAATTTATCCTTGCGCGGTTTTAAAAACCGCTTTGCTTTATAAATTATGGAAACAAGGAAAGTATAAGCCCTATTCGGAAAAACAACTGATTGATTTACTGATAAAAATCAAAGAAAAAATTCCGCCCTACGTAAGAATCGTGAGAATGATCCGCGATATTCCCGCGCAAAGCATTATTGCGGGGAATAAAGTTTCCAATCTTCGCGAAGTCATTGCCAGAAAAATGGAAAAAACACACAAGAAATGCAGATGTATTCGTTGCCGTGAGGTCAAGAATCAAGAATCAAGAATCAGGAATCAGGAATTAGTTCGACGCGACTACGACGCATCTGAAGGAAAGGAAATATTTTTATCTTTCGAAGACACAAAAAATGATAAAATCCTGGCTTTTTTAAGATTACGCATAACAAATTCTTGGACGCTTCCGGAAATAAAAAATTGCGCCATAATTCGAGAATTACATACTTACGGACAAACGCTTGCTCTGTCGCAAAAAACAAAAAACGCCCAGCAGCATAAAAGCTTAGGCAGAAAACTGATGGAGGAGGCGGAAAAAATCGTTAAAACCGAAACACCGTATAAAAAAATGGCAGTTATTGCCGGCATCGGTGTACGCGAATACTATAAAAAACTCGGATACAAATTAAAAGGAACTTATATGATTAAAAATCTTTAACATCAATGAGTTCAAATCCCGTTGCCGATTTAGTCCGCCGAAGCCTTGTGCGTAGGCGACCCCCCAAAAACATTAAAAAACAGAGCCAAGCGCTCTGTTTTTTTTATATAATCATTTATAAAATTTTATTCTCCGTTGTTTCTTCCCCAAATGCAGTACTCGCATTCGGAATGGTGCGCGGGGATTGGTCCATCTAATAATTTCATTGCGTCTTTTAAAGTTTTTCTGGCTCGATTCGGGTCGATTTTTAACTGAATCGGTTTGACGTTAAAAATAACCGTGCCGTTTTCTTCGACGTGCTCGGGGAAATAATAAACTAGGTAACCATAATCGCCGACCGGATAACCGTTCTCCTGTAAAAGTAAAGCATAACAATCCAATTGATTTCCGTAATATTTTTCCGAATCTCCGTCTTTTGGCGGAAAACCACGGGTTTTATAATCCAGGGGCATATATTTTCCATTGTCCTCCAAACAATCATCCAAGGCGCCGAATAAAATCACATTCAAATCTTCGTCTTTGTATTCCAATCCCGTTCTCCAATTTCTCCATTTATTCAAAAGTTCGTGATTGTGAAACAGTTTTCCCTCAATTTTTCCCTGAATTTCCGGAGGCAACTCATTTTTTTCTCTGTATTTATCGAAATAATCCTTTATAACCAAATCCATTCCGCCCGGCAAAGACGGAAAAATTCCTCTTGGCCTATGGATATTCTCGTTTATGTGTAGCCAAAAACACCTTGGACATTCCAAGAATAAATTTAAGGTTGATGGAGATAATTTAATCGGTTTCATTTGGAAAACAACATTATTGAATCAAGTAAAGTGTCGAAATAATCATTCAAATCTTCTTTTTTGTTCCCGCCCCAAACAACATTTTGCCAAATTGCCAGAAGAGTGCCGTTATTCAATGCGCGAATATCCGTTTCAAGTACGTCGAAGCTTTTTTCCTGTCTTGCCATTTTATTGGACTTATCGAGAACTTCGCTGTATGCGCGTACCTTATCCAGTTTCTCCAAACAATTCATGGAACCTACTTCTTTCTTCTGATTCATCTTCATCCCGAAATAAATCGCGAATATCCACCCGATAATTACCAGTGCCACCAAAATAACGATTAGGGCTTTTTTCTTCAAAAATATTTTTTTGATTTTCCCGAACATATATTTACCCTGTTAAATAATTGCCTGCAATTCCTGCTTCGCAGGATTTAACAGGGTGAATTACTCATTAATTATTTCTCCCAACTCCTCCAAAATTTCCAACGGAATCGGTATTTGCCCACGAATCGGACTTTTGCCCGGATATTTCCAGGCAGTAATGACTTTTAACTTTTGACTTTTGACTTTTGACTTTATCAGTTGATACATTACCCAGACCTCGTAACTATGCTTCGAGCTGTTCGGTTGCATTACCGCGATTGTTCCCGGAGCAATCCCCAGTTCTTTGCGCTTGGGATTGTTCATTACCCGTTTTACGCGCGCTTCGGATAATTGATATTGCATCATTTTGCGGGTGGAATGATTTGTCCAGGAAAATTTTTCCGTGTTTTTGGGTATTTTGAAATTCATTATTTAATTTCGTAAGTAAGCGTTACGTTGACTAGAATTTCATTTTCTCCGGTTTGAATGCTCGGCGCCGATTCTCCGCCGGCACCCATTCCCATGGCTTTATCGTAGTTCGAATAAATCGGCGGATAATATCCTCCTCCTTCACTGTAACCGCTTAATTTGCCAAGTTTTATGCCCAGCTGCTTCGCGGTTTCTTCGGCTTTTTTCTTGGCATCCTTGATTGCCAACTCTTTTGCCTGCGCCTTAAATTCTTCGTCTTTGTCTATTTTAAAATACAACGAATAAATTTGGTTTGCTCCGGCAGCAACGCTGCCCTCAAGTATTTCGCCAACCTTATCCAAATTCCTCATTTTTACTTCCAGGCTTTGAGTAATTTCGTAGCCAATAATTTGCGGCATCTTGCTGCTGTACTGACTATAATCGTAGCGTGGGGACAAATTATAATTTGTGGTTTTGATATCCTTGTCTTCGATTCCGAATCCCTTCAGAAAATCAATAACCTTGTTCATTTTTTCCGTATTCTTTTTCTGTACATCAGCAACGGTTTTACTTTCAGTAACTACAGACAAAGTTACCATGGCGATATCCGGTTTGGTAGAAATCTTTCCTTCTCCGGCAAAAGAAATAACATTTGGATTTTGCCTGTTATATCCTGTCTTACCCTTACCTAAAAACATCGACAAGCCCGAGGTTATCATAATTACAAGAACTAAAATAACCAAAATCGTAAAAATCGAAAATACGATTCTATGCTGTTTTGTTTGAAAAAAATCCAACATATTACACAAGATACAAATCTACAAATAATATGCTAATCCACAAATTCAC
>JAUYCU010000061.1 GCA_030692145.1 bacterium | reverse complement strand
CGCGGGACAAAATTTATCCCCGGCAAAAACGTTCGCCGAGGAAAAGATGACACCCTTTATGCCGTAAAAGAAGGAATTGTAAAATTCAGCACAAAAATCAAAACCAATTTCGACAGAAAAAAACGCTCGGTTAAGCTTGTTGAAGTGGTTTAGTTTCCTCGGCAATAATTATCTTTATTTCCGCTTCGAGTCCGTGATCAAATGAAATGGTAACCGGATATTCCCCCACTGCCTTTATTGGCTGGGGGATTTTAATTTGGTTCTTCTTTATATTAAACCCCCTGTCTTTAAATATTTTGGCGATTTTAACTTCATTTATTGCACCATACAATTTTCCTCCTTCGTCCATCTTTTCCGTAATTTCCAACTCCAGTCCATCGATTTGGGAGGCGATTTCCTCGGTCTTTTTCAGTTCCTGCTCCGCCACTTGTGCTTCCAATTCTTTTTCCGCTTCCAATTCTTTCAGTGTCTGCTTTGTCGCCGGTTTGGCTAGATTTTTCGCAAACAGAAAATTTCTGGCGTAGCCGTCTGCCACGTTCTTCACATCACCTCTCTTACCTAATTCTTCAACATCTTTTAGGAGGATAACTTTCATATCTTTATTATATTATTTCTCGTTTAATATTTCTATTGCTTTATCCAGTTGCGGATCTCTGTCGTTACTGGCATCATCTTCGGTTAATTCCACTTCCACGTCGGGCTTTAATCCTTCATCGGCAATAGATACTCCGGACGGAGTAAACCACTTGGCAATGGTTATTTTTAGAGATGAATCATCTCTAAAATTTTCGAGTGTCTGCACTGAACCCTTGCCGAATGTTTTTTCACCGATTAGTTTTATTCCCTTAATATCTCTCAATGCGCCAGCCAGAATTTCCGAAGCCGATGCCGAACCGCCATTAACCAAAACCACGGTTTTAAAATTCTGCAGCGATTTGTATCCCTCGCTTTTATACTCGTTCTTTTCGCCGTTTTTGAACTCCTCTCTGACCACTACTTCATTCTCGGGCAAAAACCAACTTGCCACATCAACCGCGGTTTCCAAATATCCGCCAGGATTATTTCTTACGTCAACAATGATTTTTTTCGCATTATCCCTTAAAAGCTGGGTAACAATGTCTTCAAACTTCGAAGGCAGATTGGCGGTGAATTGATATATTTTAATATAAGCAATATCATTCTCAAGTATTTCCCACCTGATTACCGGAACCTCGATTGTATCCCTGGTCAGGGTATATTCTTTGGGTTTGTCGAGGTTCTTTCTGATGATAGTCAGATTAACTTGGGTTCCTTTTTCTCCCCTTATTAAACTTACTGCTTCTTCGGTAGTCATTCCCTCGGTGGTCTTATCGCCGATTTTCAAAATTTTGTCTCCTGCTTTTATTCCTGCACGGTATGCCGGAGTTCCCTCAATCGGAGTAACTACGGTTAAAACCTTGCTTTTGATTCCCAATTCCATGCCCACTCCCTCAAAGCTATCTTTTCCGCTTACGCTCTTTACAAAAGAATCGGTTTTTTCCGGCGGCATAAAAATCGTATAATCGTCTCCCAGGGATTCAACCATTCCCGAAATCGCGCCATAAAGCATTTTTTGGTAATCGATTTTATCGCTATTCACGTATCTTTCTTCGATTTTACTCAATGCGTCCCAAAAAAGACTGAAGTCTATTGCTGTAGGTTTACCCAACTCTTTATTGAAAAATACTCTGTCGTGCGCTGCGGGAGCAGAAACGGATTTCTTTCCAAGAATAAATCCGCTAAAAACAAGAATAACGACAATTAAAGTTATTCCCGGTATGAGTATGTATTTTTTATTGATTTTTTTCATAATTTTTCCATTTCGAAAAATATTTAATACTGCTTAAAATATGAATTCTTGTGTATTTATTGAATAAAATATCGAGAAGAAAACCCCATTTTTTGCTTGCGCGATGATAATAATGCGACATTTGCGCTTCGGGCAGATAAACGACTTTGTGACCCGCTTTCCGGAATCTTCGGCACCAATCTGCGTCCTCGAAATACATGAAAAATCTTTCATCCATCAATCCGATTTTATCAATGATTTCTTTTCTTACAAGCATTGCCGAGCCCTGAACCCAATTCACTTCACGCAAAGATTTCTTGTCCCATTCTCCGATAGCGAATTTTTTCAGTTTGTCCTTGCCCCATTTCAATTTTCCCAAAAAACTACGCCTGGCCAGAATCGAACCCCAGTCAGGGTCAGAAAAACACGAGGTTTGAATATTATTGGTAAAATCCAGTAGTTGCGGACCGATAATACCGACACTAAGATTTTTCTTTGCATAATCCAGAAGCTTCTCAATGGCCGATTCCAACATAATGATATCGGCATTAAGAATCAAAAGAAATTGCCCCTTTGCCTCTTTTATTCCCGCATTCACCAGTTTGGCATAACCGACATTTTTTTCGAATCCGATAAAATTGACTTCCGGATGCTTATCCAAAATAAATTCTTTGTTTCTTTTTTCCGTTTCGCTATCGACTACAATAATCTCGAAAGTGATATTTTTTACCGTATTTTTAATCGAATTGATGCAAAGCATCAACAATTCTGGAGTCTTGTAATGGGTTATAACTACCGATAATGTCATAAATTAAAAATATTTTGGCAAGCCTCTCTGATTTTACTGAAATT
>JAUYCU010000113.1 GCA_030692145.1 bacterium | reverse complement strand
ATCCGATGGGAGCACGAACTGAACAAGAAGTTCAAAAACAGTTTCGGAGTAAACGACGCGATATACTTAACACCTAACATGATGATCAACATCTATCAGCAGAAAGTCTCGCTATCAGTAATAGAAAAAAGGATGGGACTTTTGAAAAACCCGCTGAAAGAGATGGTATGGAACCCGTTAGCAAAACCATTATGAAAATAAAAATAATAGTCAAAACTAACGCAGAAAAAAATGAAATCTTAGAATTCAATGAAGAAAAACAAGCTTACAAAGTCTTGATAAAAGCTCCACCGATAGAGAACAAGGCTAACAAGGAAGTAATAAAAATCTTCCATAAAAAATACAAGCAACCAGTAAGGATAATTTCTGGATTTAAGAGCAAAGAAAAAATTTTAGAAATAGGCCGATTCTGACAAAAAACGAATTTATTAAGCTAAAGTGAGGCTTCTAGTGTATGGAACGCGTTTTTTCCTTGTTTTTGCCATGTTGATATTAGGCTCATCATGACTTCATAGTTTTTCTTGCCTAATTCGCTTCTTAAGCAGCCTATGATCTTTCTTATCAGTACAAAGGGTCTTAAACTTCTCTCTGATTCATTATTATCCATCGGTAGTTCTGGATGAAGGATTGTTGTGAACCAGTAATCTTTGCCGTTTTCTATTTTTGTTGCTAACTTTCTTAAGTTTCTGTGTGCTTTCATGTGATTGATTAGCATGGCTAATTCTGCTTTACACTTAGCATGCATGTCGTGTCTTCTCCATTCTTGTTTGTACTTTCTGCCTTTTTTTACCATGAAATAAATATCACAACACCATTTGTACAAGTCCGGGTGTTTTTCTTTGCATTCGTGTTTTACTTCTCTTCTTAAGTGGTCCCAGCATCTTTGTAGTTCGATTCCATATTCTTCTGAGTAGGACATGTAAGTTCTCCACCCGTCGCTGACAAGTTTTCCTTTGAAATCTTTCCCTAAAGTTTTTTCAACAATATCTCCTCCCCGTTCTTTCTTGAACTTAAACAGGGAAAGTAAAGCGTTGCAGAAAACCCATACCCAATGGTTAACACCTTTAACGCTGAAGCTTGTTTCGTCACCGCCAACAACATCTGCCTGTTTAATCTCGTTTTCTAAATCTTGATAGAGCGGTTCAAGCTTTTCACTTGCTCTTCTAGTAATTGCAAGGCTTGTTGGGTCAGTCATTGGAACATCATGAATGTTGTTCATAACATCAACTATAATGTTATGAGGTAGTCTAGCTTTAAACTTATAATAATTCACTAAGCTTTGAATCGTTTTATCATACAAACCTTTCTCAGGAATATCCTTACGCGTAGCAAGGAAGACATGAAACCCGTTAAGACATCGGTATTCTACTTGATCGTACCTTTTAATCACAACTTTTGCCTTTTGATAACAGATAATAGTCCTTTTCTTGATATAACCCGTAGGTTCAATATTAGGACTTTTACAGATAAGACATTTATTTGTGGTAACAGGGACGATAACGTTTGGGCCAGGAAGAATCAATGTTGCTCCCTTATGCCCTTTAGGAGCGCCACGCTTAGCACCCCTCTTAGCTTTCAAACCCTGCGTATCAACCATGATATGCTTATTAGCAGAACTAGGAGTGTTAGCATTCTTATATTTTTTAAGCTCCTTCTCAAGCTTTTCCTTCTCTTTCTCAAGGTTCATGTGTTTCTTATACAACTCGATATACTCATCAATAAGCTCTTTCTTCGATTTCTCTTTCAACGACTTTGCTAATATCATCACACTCATTTTTCCAAAAGAATAACCTTTACTCTTTTCCCTACCCAATCAACAGGAACGTAAACCCTACCACTATTCCCACTTTTATTAACCTGTTTTTCCAACATCTCATAACCAAACAACTGAACCTCAACCCTCCTCTTTTTCATAGCTACAATGTAGCTAACAAACTAAATAAATATTTCGCAACTCCAAAATACACATTATAGATACTAAAGAATATAATTCAGCTTAACAAGTACCAAAAAACAAAAAGTATTTAAACCAACAACTTTTTCATCTTCTCTATGAAATTTAATTATTGTTGTTACTGTTGTTGAACTCATCTTCATAGTTCTAAAAATGTTAAAACAAAATATTATAGGAACAATTGGAAACACGCC
>JAUYCU010000013.1 GCA_030692145.1 bacterium | reverse complement strand
GGTGTTCCTTTTTTGTCCTCGGAAATTTTATATTTCCTGAAATCCGACATTAAATCGCTATACCATCCCGTCACCAATGTCCTATACTTTCCCGAGGAATAACATTCCCAGAAAACTTCTTCGTTCATATCGACATTTTTGGCAAGCACCTTCAAGTCTTCCGCTTTGGAAATATTCGACGCATTCCTGAAAAGAGAATCATGATATTCCAAAAATTTTCCCTGTTCCTCCGCACAAAGAATGGCATCCCCCAGGTCCTGATCAATGGGCCGGAAAATCCACTTTACCTTGCCGCTCGAAACATAATTTTTGATAATTTTCGGTTTTACTTCGCTTTCAAAATTTCGACAATACTCGCAAGTATAGCTGTAATACTCGACAATCCTAATTTTTGCGTTCGCATCACCAATTTGAAGCTTATCTTTTTCGCTTTCTCTGCTAAGTTTGTATTTGATGCTCGGAAAAATTCCCTTGCCCCATTGGTTGTAGGCAAAGCCGACAATTATCAAAACCAAAGTGGTAATAATTATGGTTTGTGTGTTAATTTTTTTCATTTTTGTTAATTATATCACAAAGTTAATAGCGTTGCGCCGATTGCGCCGGCGAATTTTCCCAATTTCGATTTGAGTATCTTTGTTTTCTTCGCGCTCTGCGAAAGAATATTTTTTTTCATTTCTTTTTTTGCCGGATTTAAAATAAATTTTCCCGCACGCATAATCCCTCCGCCAATCACGATTACTTCGGGATTAATCGTATCAACTATGTTCGCCAAGCCGATGCCCAAATATTTCCCGACTGTTTCATAAAGTTTTATTGCTCGCTTGTCTCCTTTTTTCGCCAAATCGTCGAATATTCTTAAGGAATCGATTTGTTTTTTAAATATTTGTTTTGCCGTTTGTTTTATGCCCGTATCACAAATATACGGCTCCAAACACCCCTTATTTCCACACTTACACTGTCTACCATTTTTTTCTATAGTCATATGACCAACTTCTCCGCTGGAACCATGCGCACCGCGATAAATCTTTTTATCGATTACCATTCCCCCACCAACGCCTGTTCCAAGAGTAATCCCGAAAACCGATTTGTAATTCTTCCCCGCGCCCAAAATCGCCTCGACCAGAACAAAACAATTAACATCGTGCTCAATAATGGTTTTTATGCCGAATTTATCCTGAACCAATTTACCCAGCTTTAATCCCCTCAAGGCGATAAGGTTTGGTGGATTTAAAACCGTTTGTTTTTTGAAATCAATCGGCCCAGCTATCCCGATTCCGATTTTTTCGATTTTTGAAGCCTTGTTTTTTAAACCATCAATACAACTTAAAATCTGATTAACCAATATTTTTTTATCGGTTCTCGATTTTGTGGCAACTTTAATTTTAGCAATAACTTTTCTGCCATTAATCAAAACACCTTTGATATTTGTCCCCCCGACATCAAGACCGATAATCATAATAAATAAAAATCTCTAATTTCTAATCTCTAATTTCTAAATAATTAATCAATTTTAATAACCCAACAATTTTAATAACCCAACAATTATTTCGGAAACCATTGCGCAGTTCCGACTGTGACTGAACAATATCTATCTCTTTGATTATTATTGTCGGAACGAGCAATAGCAACGCCCACACAAAACATTATTTTCTCGATACTCGGCGATTGCGTGGTTGGAGAAATAATTCGTTGGGTTATGGACTAAACAACTCCTTGGCTCGATTCCAAAATCTGTCGTCGTTAAATTTAATTTTCCTCCAATACCACCATTCCACTCCCCACAAATATGCTTTATTGAAACCGGCCTTACGCGTATATTCCAAAACATCATTGAATTGCTCAAAACCCATACTTATATCCTGCTCTTCGACTGTCATGGTTTGATTCGGCTTGTTTCCCCATGGTTCTGCCTGAACCTCAATCGCAATAATCTCCTTGATACCAAAAAACATTTTAATTAAATTTGCTTTTCTTTGGTAAAAAACCGGCGGAATCGGATACTTTACATAACCCAACTTGCCGTATATCTTTCTGTATAAAGAAGTACCGACAATATCCGCTCTTTTTGCTCCCCCAATCCAAGTGCTGAATTCTCCACTTTCGGTAATCATTATCGGCCGCGAAGAATCGATGCTTCTCGCCAAGGCAATTTCTCTATCAAAGAATTTTTTATCCAATTTTGGACATTCTCCGAAGGTCCCTAAAAACGGCTCATTTTCGATTTGCCAAATTCCGATATTTTTATTGTCCTTATAGCGATTAATGATTTCCGAAATTAAAGCCAAAACCTTTTCTTGTTTTTTCTCCTCGGGAAAAGATTTTATCCATTCGGGCTCAAAACATTCCGGCCAGCGCGGCATGCGCCTGCCGACTACCAAAACTATTTCTCCGCCTCTTTTCGAAACCTCGTTAATCTGCCAATCCAATTCGCTGAAATCGTATTTTCCGTCTTCTTTTTCAATCTCGTTCCAGTAGGCGACAAGCCGGATTTTTTTAACTTTCAATTCGTCCAAGATCGCCAAAAAAACTTCTTTCCAGTCCATTTCGAAATCGACAATAGGCCTCTTACCGAAAGTAAGCCCCCATTCTATTTTCTCCGCCGGCTTCGAATTTCCGATAAAAAGATAAACAAATAAGGCCAGGATAAAAAATATTATAATTTTTAAAATTGTTTTTATGAATCGTTTCATTTATTTTGATAAATATTAGTTGATTTTGATATTATTTTTGAACGGGTTTTGAGCCCGAAGCAGGCACGGTCTTCCCGCATTGCGGGGAGGAGCGCAGGGCTCAACCCTGAGCTGCCACGCTGGGGCGGCGAAGAAAGTGAAAAGATAATATCAAAATAATTTTCAAGTAAGTAACAAATTTTCAAAAAATCAAAACTTAGGATATCTATAAACCGCGATTATTTTTCTTTTGTTGTTGTAATTCCAATTATGGATAATCGGTACGCCCTTGCCGTTACTGCTGTTACTTATCGCTTTTTTGGCACCGATATAAAAACCGTTATGATAATGTTCTTTTGAATAAAAATACGAATTATCGCTGCTCTTTTCTTTATCCCAAACAATAACATCTCCCGGCCTTATTTTGCTTTTGGGAATTTTTTTCCATCCATTCCCTTCCATATCTTTTATGGTGCTTAAAACACTGGCATGTCCCTCGGAAATCAATCCCCAAATCAATAAAACATTGGAAACGAAAAACGCGCAAGAATATTTTCCGTTTTGAGTCGCATCAATCTTTTTTCCGTTGATTTCCAGATACAGGTTACGGAACATCTTACTGCCTGCGGAATTTTTTATCATTTTCAGATAAGATTCGTATTTCAATAAATCGATTTTCATATCTCCGTTTTAAGTATATTTACTTTAATTATATCCGAAATTATATCCGATTACAAAACAAAAAACGCCTCGCGAAAACGCGAGGCGTCATTGTTCAAAATTAATAACTGAATTTTGCCGAAGTTTCCAAATCCTTGCTAAATTCCTGACAACCAACGGCAAAAATGCGCAACTGCGAAACAACCTCCGCATCATTCAAATTACTCAAAACTTTTCCGTCGTTCCCTAAACATTCTCCGTTTTGTATATTTTTACACTTCAAATCAATAAGAATTTCGTATTCAAGAATAGCCGATTTATCGTAAGGATACAAATCCCCCAAGGGATATTCCAGCTCGATAAACATATATTTATCGCCTCCCAGATTTAATTCTTTTTCGTAATCGTTAACAACCAACCTGATATCGGAAACATAAGACGCTTCCAAACCGTAAAGCCCATCGTCTTCCCTGCCCAGCTTCTCGCTGAAAAAATACAGCCATAATTTGGGAATATCGAAAACCAGTTTTTCCGGAGCATAAATCCTATACTTGCCCAAGCTGACCGTAGTTGTTTCTCCGTTCTTTTTTATTTTCCAAACGGAATCAGGCTGCTTCAAGGTTTCGACTTCAAGATGTTGAGGACCGGCGCAACCGATTCCCGAAATCAAAGACTCACTTCTGCGCGGATTTTCCGCAGGTATCACCGGCTTTGGCTTATAATCGGAAACTGGAACATTATCCGGATTTTGATTATTTTGCGAAGAATTTTTTTTATAATCGAAATAAAAAACAAGTGCCGCAAAAATAACGGCAATGATTATCGGTACAATTATATACCATTTTGATTTCTTGTCTTTCGGAATTTGGTTGCTTGTTTCTTCCATATTTTCCACTATTAATCCATTTTAAATATTTTGTCCAATGAAAAAACCCGCGAGTTCCTAGAACCCACGGGCTCGCTGCATTTGATCGACTGTGAAAATTAATTCACGGAACAGCATGATGGCCATAGCAACCAGCGTAACCGAGGCCGCAAATTTCAGAAGCAACCCCACTCCCTTGACTTTCCAGACAAGGACTGCGCCGATCACAAAGGCCAGGATCAAAAGAACATACAAAATCTGCGAAACATTCATTTCTTCTCTCCTTTCAGATATTGTAATTATACCACACTGACATATTTTGTCAATAGTAAACTTTTCCGCCCTACTCTTTTTTGTTTTTCCTTTGTTTTTATTTTATAATGAATACTATGTTTAAGCTCAACTTTAAAAAATTCGCGAAAATCAAAAAACACATCCGCGAGCACAAAAAAAGATATCTGATTATTTCCGGTATCCTGGTTTTGGTTATTATTTTCGGAGGCGGCGCAGGAATCAGTTATTTTTATTTCAAGTCACACCAAAAAAATCCCGAAACACAACAAACACAAGAAAAAAACATTTATGTTGATTTTGCTCTGGAAATATACGATAAAATCCAGAAAGAACACTGGAATAAGGTCAGTGATGAAGAACTGACCAATCTTTTCAGATTGGCGGCGGAAAAACTTTTGGGCGCACCGCAGAAACCTTCTTCGGCAGACAAAAACGGATTGGCAACGATGATAACCGAAGCAACGCAGAATATGGAAGAAGCCAAGAAAAAAGAATTTTCCGCCAGTCTTGCCAACTTGGTTTTGATAAACCTTAAACCCTTCGGCAGAAGCGCGCTTTATACCAAAAAGCTGAAGCAAGAATTGGTAAATAAGGTACAGAATGTCAACCCGCAAAACGACTTGTATAAAACCATGGAGCTCGACGAAACCGCATCGCAAAAAGAACTGGATGATGCTTATGGTAAAAAAATTGCCGAACTCACGCCGAAAGTGGAAGAATCTCCCGAAGCAAAAGAAGAACTCGAAAAAGTAAACTATGCATATGAAGTATTGTCGGACGAAAAAAACAGGGAAAGATACGACGGCTCCAAGGCCGAACCGACTGTTTTGGGAAAATTGATCGGGTCCGATGTCCTTTACCTCTATATGCCCAGAGTGTCTCCAACAACTCTGGAAGACCTGAAAACAGAAACGGAAAAATTCGACAAAGGAGAAAAACTCAATAACCTTATTCTTGATTTAAGGGGAAATATCGGCGGGTCTTTAGATATGCTTCCCTATCTCTTGGGGCCGTTTATCGGACCGAACAACTACGCATTCGAACTGTTCAAACAAGGCGAATACGAACCATTTAAAACAAAATTCGGCTGGCTGCCGAGCCTGGTAAGATACAAAAAGGTTGCGATTCTTGTCGACGAAAATACCCAATCTTCCGCCGAAGTAATGACCGCCACATTTAAAAAATATAACGTCGGAATCGTAGTCGGAACAAAAACAAAGGGCTGGGGCACAATCGAAGCTGTTTATAAATTGGAAAACCAGATTAACGCAGACGAAGAATATTCTGCTTTTCTGGTTAATCACTTAACCGTACGCGACGACGGCCAATCAATCGAGGGAAGCGGAGTTGACCCGACAATCAATATTTCCGATAAAAATTGGGAAAAGCAACTTTCCGCTTATTTCAGTTATAGAGAATTTGTTGATGCGATAAAACAAGCCCTGAGCTCAGAACCGGGAAAAATTTAATCAAAAGAATAAAAAAACCCCGCAGCTGCGGGGTTTTTTGTTTACGGAAATCTTTCAAAATTACGGCTGAAGAATATCTTCGGTACGATCGTTTATGGAGATAATCACTTCTTTTACTTGTGGAAATTGTTTCAGTGTTTCTCTGATTTGCGCGCTGATTGCCGCTACCCTACACGAACCGCCCCCCGGAAATTCCAAGCGTTCGTCAAAATCAACCATTGCCACTCCCCTTACGACCGATAACTTATTTATCTTTACTCCCGAATTTATCGAAGTAAAAAATCCTTGCACAGCATCACTTTGCGTGGGACCGCTCAAAAGCTCGGATACGGCAGTTCTTTCCAATTCGCTTGTCTTTAACACGCTTCTTTCAACGGGAAAAACCTTATTACAGGAAAATTCCGGGTCAAAGTTATTGTTATTAAAAAAAACCTTAATATTTATAAACTCTTCTTTGGGATTATTTTGTTTTACCAAAATCAATGCCGCGAACACGACAACAACAACCAAAATAGATACAGTTAAAACTCTTTTCATATTTATGATTAAATTTTTATTTTTATGGCGCCCTGCCTCAAAACGACAATTTTCTTATTTTTTATTTCAACAAGCGTCGAAGCTAAGCCCTTAATCGTTCCCTTGTCAACATAAAAATCGACTTTTTCTCCGAAATACTTTTTTGCCTGCTTGATATTTTCCGCCGGCGTCATCCCTTCGGGATTTGCGCTTGGCGCAACAAGCGGTCCGGTTTGTTTCAAAAGTTTTATCAGATTCTTTTGTCTGGGGAAACGAAAGGCCAAGGTTTTGTTTCCGCGATGAAGATAAAAAAATCTTTTCTCCGGACACGGTAAAATCACGCTTACTGAATTCGGCCAAATTTTATTCAATATTTTCCGGGAGAATTTATCGATTTTAATCCCGAATAATTTTAAATCTTCAAAAGAACCAATCAAAATAATAAACGGCTTTTGCGGACTTCTTTTTCTTAGTTTGTAAATTCTGGATACGATTTTTTTCGAAGTGGCGCTGCCGACCAAACCATAAATCGTATCTGTAGGTAAAACTCCCACTCCCCCGTTTTTCAGTATTTTTACGACTTCGGAGCGCATATTATTTTTCTAAAGCAAAACCAATGATTTTCAAAATCAAATCTGCATAAGTCATGCCGGCGGCAAAAGCCGCTTTTGCGGTTTCGAATTCTTCGGAAATGTCGGGATTGGGATTGATTTCCAGAACATAAAGTTTCTTTTCTTTTTCGTCATATCTGAAATCTATACGCGCGTATCCGCGACAACTAAAAATCTTATAACACTTCCTTGTTGTTTCTTCTATTGTTTTCGCCATTTTCTCGTCGATATTTGCCGGACAAATTATCGAACTGTGCTTGTAGGCAAGACTTTGTTTTATCCATTTTGCCCGATAGCTGACGATTTTTGGCAAATGCTCCGGCATTCCGCTAAAATCGATTTCCACAACCGGCAAAACAATCGGCCGCCTGTTACCAATCAAAGAAACAGTAAATTCCCTGCCATCGATAAATTCTTCAACTAAAGCTTCCTGTTTATGAAGATTAACGATGTGGTCTACCTCTTCTTTGAGCTGCTCTTCATTGCTCACCACAGACCGTTCCCTAATACCCACGCTTCCGTCTTCTTTGATTGGTTTCACGATCATTGGGAATTTCAATTCTTGGTCAAGTTTCCTTTCTGAGGACGTAAATACTTGAAATTTCGGTGTTAAGATATTATTGAAAGTCAAAATGTCTTTTGCCCTGGCTTTGTTCTGGCAAAGCGCAAGAGTAAAATAATTATTACCCGTATATGGAACGTTTAGAATATCAAACATCGCGGCAACGTGCGGTTCCAGATCGTAATCATCGCGAAATCCCGTATCGCACAAATTAAAAACCACGTCCGGTCTTTCCGCGCGAATTTGATAATAGGCATCGTCGCTTAAAGGAAGAATTTTAAGTTCGTGAAGATTGCCGATTGCTTTTTTAATGCCAAGAGCATCATTGATATTTCCCCTACCATAAGCTGAATCCTTCCCGTTTCCCTGCTTCGAGTTATTCCCTCCCGACTCACTAATATTTCTGGTTAAAATCAAAATTTTCATATCAATTTAAAGCTTGCCAAAATGTTGTCGAAAATTTCCACTTGTTTTTGCGAAGGAATAAAATCGGCTTGGTTTGGCAGTTCGGTTGACCAGACTTCGCTCAAAAAATATCTGACAATCATAAAAATATTTTCTCCCGTAT
>JAUYCU010000123.1 GCA_030692145.1 bacterium | reverse complement strand
CCGACAAACGGCGCGATCCTGGAAACCTCTTCTTTGTTAAGAGCGCCATAAAGAAGAATACACCCCGCTACATTGATGACTCCTCCTAATAAAACCAAAATAAGCTGAACCAAAGAAGGAAAATGAAACCCGAAAGGCAATAAAATACAGATAAAAATACTTAAAAAACTTACATAAAAAGAGTAGGCGATAGGATGCGGCAAAGAACGAGAAAGAATATATTTATCGATAATAAAAACAAAAGCGTAAAAAAAATAAGCAACGATTACAACAATTAACCAAATTAATGGTGTCATACTTTTATGCTGTTATTTTTACAAATTTCGGCGTATTTTATTGAACTTGGGCGCGGAATTCTCTTGAGTGTTTTGTAATCGATTCCAATCAACCCGAATCGTGGATCAAAGCCCTTGTCCCATTCAAAGTTATCGAGTAAAGACCAATGAAAATATCCCTTGATATCAACTCCTTCTTCAATCGCCTTATGAACCCAAGTCAGGTGGTTAATAATGAACTTCTCCCGTTTTTCGTCTTTGGCATCAGCTAAGCCGTTTTCCATGATGTAAACCGGCTTATTGTATATTTTTAAATCTTTCAAAACATGATAAATTCCTTTTGGGTCGATTTTCCAATTCAAATCCGATCTTTCCTTGGATTTCAAAATTACGTCGAACACCGAACTGCTGAAATAATAATTAACCCCGATGAAATCCTGATAATCGTTGATTGCCCGGAAAAATTGATGATTCCAATAATCGTCGGAAAAGAATTTCAGAATTCCTTTAAAATTATTATTATTATTGGCAATCCCGACTTTCGCGTCGGAGTCGATTTTATGGATTATTTCGTAACTTTTTTTATGGCTTTCAATGAGCGCCCTTACAGCCTGTTGGGTAATATAAAAACTTTTTTTGAACGGCGGCCAATTACCCCTCAAAAAAGAATGCGCGGTGTAAATATTCGGCTCATTAACGGTAATCCAGAATTTAACGAGATCTTTGTATTCGCCGACTATTTTTTCCACAAACCGCGCAAAATATTGTGGAGCTCCGATATCCAGCCAACCCTTTTTCTCGCTAAACCAAGTAGGTAATGTCCAGTGGTACAAGGTTACGAAGGGCTCGATACCCCTCTTACGTAAAGCCAAAAGAACATTCCTGTAATGCTCGATTTCCGCTTG
>JAUYCU010000040.1 GCA_030692145.1 bacterium | reverse complement strand
TAGTATCTCGTCTGGCTCATAACCAGAAGATCGCTGGTGCAACTCCAGCCCCCGCAATACTTTATGGCAGGGTAGCTCAGTGGCAGAGCGAGGGACTCATAAGCCCTAGGTCGTGGGTTCAATCCCCACCCCTGTCAGTAGGTAATTGAGAAGAAACATAAAGATTCCGGGTACACTTAAAATTTTGCAGCCGTAGCTTAGCTGGCTTAAAGCGCTGCCCTGTCACGGCAGAGAGCGTGGGTTCGAATCCCATCGGCTGCGCCCAATACACTTTTTATCGAGGAGACCGAGTTACTCGAGTGAATAGGGCGACCGAGACGGGTCAAAAACACTCGTTCCGGGTCCACAAAATTGCTAAAAAACTGCGGATTATCCTCGCAGTTTTTTTGTATTTGTTTTCTATAGGTTCTTTAAAAATTTTCGCCTTCAATACTGCAAAATGTAATTTATCTTCTAAAAGCTTGGTATTTTTTTTCAACGATTTCCTTGGCCATTTCCTACTTTATCTTCTCTCTCTCTATCTGATACTTCCTATCGACTATTTCTTTAGCCATCTCCATGTCTCTTATAGCTTGAGGAGAAAGAAGATATTTGGAACGGAGGTACTGGGCAAATTCGGGGAGTCTGTCGTCATTATTTTCTAGAAAGCCGGCTTCTTGGAGAATGGTACCAATAGGAATTCCGTATGTTTTGGAAAGCTGGACAAGTTTTCCAACTCCAATTGATTTAAAAGTATCACCGGCCTCTATTTTAGAAAGATAGCCCGGAGTGAATTTAGCAGCGGTTGCTGCCTGTCGAATACTCATTCCTAATTCTTCTCTTAGTTTTTTGAGATAATCTCCCATTTTTTTCATCTCAAAAGGAATAGATTTATAAGAAGTTCGTTTTTCCGGCATAATTTTATAGATTGCGGATAACTTAATAATTAGCTAATTTAAGTTTATCATGCTTAAATCACTTGTCAAGATTATTATTAACAGTCTGTTGATAAAAAGAATGAATTTTTTTAAAAAATAAGCTAAAAAGCAAAATCAAAAAAGGATTATGAAAAAAAATAGAAACAATATGTATATTATAAGAACCTTAAAAGCTCTAAATAAATTTTGATTTAACAAACCATTGATGGACTACTTGACAAGCGATTTTTGTGGTATAATAAAGTTAATGACCATGACAGTAAAAACAATTACAAAATTTGTAAACTTCGCGATTCTCTCTTACGAGAGAGAGAGAGAGAGAGAGAGAGAGAGAGAGAGAGAGAGAGAGAGAGAGACGAATTTTGCCCGGGATTAAACCCTAGAATTTTTATATTTTTTATTGAAAACAAACCTCCACTGTTAAATTTTTAGCGGTGGAGTTTTTGTTTTGTCAAAGGTCGAAGTTAATTAATAAAAATTAAAAGAAAAAAATCATATGGCTGTTGAAAAAGCAATAGGTAGCTCTAGTTTGGTAGAAGTAGTTGACCGAATTCTTGATAAGGGTGTTGTTATTGATGCTTGGGTAAGAGTTTCTTTGGTTGGTATTGAATTGCTGGCTATTGAAGCAAGAATTGTTATTGCTTCTGTTGAGACTTGGTTGAAGTACGCAGAAGCTGTTGGTTTAACTGCTACTGCATAGGAGCTAGAGTAAGTTATTTAGGGCATCCTTTTCTGAAAAAGCACTCCAAGTCCTTTTTTTAAAAGCATGCTTTAAATAATCTTTTGAGTATCAGAATTTGTTCTTAGATTTTGACCCCCGAAGCAAAGCAATCTTGCTACGGGGCAAGCAAGAATAAATTCTGTCACTTAAATCTATGGCTAATAATAATTTTCAAATTGCTAAGGACATAGTTGCTTCTTATGGGGCTCGAATTGAGGTAGTTAAGAGAACAATCGATGACACTCGAAAACTGCTGGAGGAATTTAAGAATAAAAGAGAAAAAATGAGCCAAGAATTAAAAGAAGCCCTAGCAGGGCACGAATCTTTAAGAAAAAAAGATTTTGATAAGATGATGGAGGATATTTTAATTGCCCAAAAAACTCGGGAAGAAAATGTAAAACAAATGCTGACCGATTTTCAAGCAGACGAACTAAAAGTGGTTGAGAATCTTAAAGAAATGCTGAAAAGAGGGAAAAAATTAAGACTCAAGGATTTCAAAAAAACCTTAGCTAAAATTAGAGAAGAACAAGAAATTCGTCAAAAAGAAACTCCGGGTCGAATTGGCGAGGAAATAAACCGAATGCAAACAGAAGTTCGGGAAATGCTTGATAAATTTAAAAAAGAACGCGAGAAAATGGCTTCTGAATGGGGAAATATGACAACGTCGATGGTTCAAAAAAAGAAAGAATAAAAAAATAATTTAAAAAATATGGCAAAAAAAAGAAAAACACCAATTAAATACAAAAAAATTCCCTGTGCTTTTTGTAAAGGAACCGGCAAAGATCCTTTTAGAGTGCCCTCAAAACTTTCCGACTGTCAGGCATGTTTGGGCAAGGGAAAGGTTGCAATAGCTGATATTCCTCATGAGACGTGTGGAGCTTGTAAGGGGACAGGAATTTTTGAACATCACCGGCTACCCTGCTCGGTCTGCAAGGGAAAGGGCGTGGTTCCTAAAGATAGAAGAAAAGGACCAAAAGGAATGAGTCCTGAGACAGGGTTACCAGAAATCGGAAATTATTAAAATCACAAAGGTCGAATTCGTTAATAATTAATTTTGAATTTAAAATTTATGTGGGCACAAGAAATGAAAAATTTAGCTGCTGATATTAAAACTTCTCATAAAGAGAGGACTGCAAGAGTTGGCGAGATTAAAGGAGAAAGCAGGCGTATTTTAGGAGAAGCCGATGATTACATGAAAAAAGTTGCCACTGAATTAAAGGAAATGGCCAGAGACCTTAAAGATTTTCTGGCAAAGAGCGAAGATACCAGGAAGAAAGACTTTAATGCGATGATGGGAGAAATTCAAGCAAAGATTAAAGAGATTAAAGGTAATATAAAAAATTTGCTGTCAGATAGCGAAGAGAAAAGAATGACTGATTTTAATGCGCTGATGAAAGACATCAAAGAAGATATTGGTGGAATAAAGAAGTCTGTTGTAAATACCCTTCGAGTCGCGAAGGATTTGATCTCGGGCTACCAAGGCGAGAGGAAAGAAGCTGCCAGATATTGGGCTAATCTCGGAGGTAGAGAAGAAGCAGCGCCAGCAGAAGAAGCAGCGCCAAAGAAAAAAAGAGGAAGAAAAAAGAAATAATTCCTACGAATAGAAAAAAGAAATAATTCCTACGAATTACGAATAATTTATTCATATAATTAATTTTGAACATGCCTTATTTATCACCAGAAGAGGAACAAGCAATAATTGAGCCAAAACCAATGGCTGATTTTGTGGAAACTCCTTATATCAAGAAATTGGCTTGTCGAGCTTTAAACTACCTTAAAGCCGGCATCCCAATTCATTTTAGGGGTCCGACCGGAACAGGTAAAACAACTTTAGCCTTGCATGTAGCAAGCAAAATTGGGAGGCCAACTGTTCTTTTGCATGGAGATGATGAATATAAGACTTCTGATTTAGTGGGAGGCGAACATGGATACCGTTATCGCTATTTGAAAGACAACTTTATTGCTACTGTTCTTAAAGTGGAGCAGGATATGTATAAACGCTGGATGGACAACCGTCTGACTATTGCCTGTAGATATGGTTTTACTTTGGTTTATGATGAATTTACCCGCTCTAAGCCAGAGGCTAATAATATTCTTCTTTCTATTTTACAGGAGAAGATAATGGATTTGCCATCGGAGAGAAATGGAGAGGAGCGCCATCATCTAAGAGTTCATCCTAAATTCTGTGCAATCTTTACCTCTAATCCAGAAGAATATGCCGGAACTCACAAAGCTCAGGATGCCCTACGGGACAGAATGGTTACTATTGATGTGGATTATTTTGATCGAAAAACTGAAATAGGGATAACTCAGGCAAAATCTGGCTTAATTGAGAAAGATGCAACAAAAATTGTTGATATAGTAAGAGGCCTGAGGAGAAATAATCCCTGTGAGTTTATGCCAACTATCAGAAGCTGCATTACTTTAGCTAAGACAGTAGGAATTAGTGGGGGAAAAGTTTCAGCTGAAGATAAGGTTTTTAGAGAATTGGCTCAGGATATATTAGTTTCTCAGACTACCCGGAGTCCCTGGTCTCCTCATCGGAAAGAAATAAAAAAACTGGTTGAGGATTTAATTGAAAAATATTGTTAATTATTAATAAATTCTATGAAAACCTCTGTAAAAACAACTCAAGATGTCAATAATCTTCGTGACCTAAGAACCTATACCGGAACAGTAAGAAAGAGCGCCAAACCAGCTCTTCCTACTACTGCTATTTTAGACTTGTATATGAGAAGGAATGAAAGAGATAGATTAGTAAAGGAATTAAAAAAACTGAAAAAGAGAAGAGAGCAGCTCTTAAAAAGATTGAAAGAAATTGAAAAGGAGATGAGTAAACTCCTTGCTCAGGCTGCTAAGACAGCGAAAGAAATAAGAGGAAGTTCGACAAAAGGAGGAGGTGGTAACCCAAGTAGTAGCTCAAAGAAAAAAGGAAAAATGGTTGTAGGATATTAATTCTTTTTTAGAGGAAGAATATGACTACTAATGAGCTAAAAGTTTTGGAAGTGATTTGGGATTGGGGAGGCGAGGCTTCGGTTGATATTATTGCCAGAGAGGTTAGGGTAAGTATTGATTATGCCAGACTTTTGGGTGAAAGTTTGAAGAAAGAGGGCTGTATAGATTTTTTGCGTTCAAAGTTATGCAAAATAAAGAGTAAAGGAAAGATGGAATTGGTAAAACGAAATATAAAGAGTTCCTCGAAAATTGTAGTTAATGGAAATTTATCCAACCTAGGTCGAAACAAAAAAGAGAAATTAATTGTGGGCTATTAATTATTAATAATTAAAAATAAAATGGCAAAAAAAATTACAAAATCAAAAAAAGATTTGGAAATAGTTAAAAAGAATTTAGAAAAAACAGGAGAGGCAGTGGGTGGTTTATTTACAAGCCTATTTAAAGGAATAGGCAAGATTTTAGATGTTGCTCAAGATATGGAAATGAAAGGCGAAAAAGAACGCGGCTGGAAAAAAGAGATAAAAGGCGTTACCAAAAGCGGTAAGGAATTTCGAGGAGAAGCTGGTTGGAGGGTGAAAACCGATCTTCTTGAGTCTATTCCTAAGAAAACTAAAACAGAAAAAAGGAAATAAAGAGGTCGATTAATTTTAATTTTATTATTTTTTAAAACCATGAAGAAAGTATTAGAGTATTTTAAAAAAACAATAAAGAAGATTAAGGCCAGGAAGAAAGAAGCAGAAAAAATTGTTAAAGGGGGTCATCCAGAGGAAGCCCTTGAATCTCCTAAAGAAAAATAATAAAACATGGCTTTAGAAGGAAAACCCCGCACCTTTTGTGAGGAAAAACTGTATGTCTTTATCTTCTAATATAAATAAAGATAAAACCCAGTCGCCAATACCTTCGCAGGAAAAGGTACGGGGCAAGTATCTTTATTGCCTAATTTCCGCTCCGACAGGAGTCGCGAGTCATCGGACCAAAGGCGGAGAAACCAAAGAGTTTGAGATTAAAGGAATTGAAGGAAAGACTGTCTATACCATTCCTGAAGGTAGACTCTCTGCAGTAGTTAGCGATTCAGAAATTAAAGAATATTTAGCAACCCGAGAAAATATAATAACTCATCAAAAGGTCCTTGAGGAGATTTTGAAGGAATATGATCTTCTTCCAGTAAGTTTTGGAACAGTAGTGGCAAGCTCCGAAGAGCTGAAGCAGAAAATACTCAAGCCAAAAGCTAAAGAACTTCAAGGTTTATTGCAAAAAATAGAGGGGAAAATCGAACTTAGTTTAAAAGTTCTTTGGCTAGATATGAATTCAGTTTTTCAAGAGATTGCTGAAAGCTCGCAGACTATTCAGAAGTTAAAGAAATCGAAAAACTTGGGTTATCAAAATAGAATTTTAGCTGGAGAGTTAGTGAATAAACTCCTTGATGAGAAAAGAGAAAAAGAGAAAGAAGAGATTCTAAAACCCTTGAAGAAAATTGCTGATGATTTTAAAGAAAACAAACTTTTGGGAGATAGCATGATTTTAAATGTTGCTTTCTTGGTCAAAAAGACTAAGGAGAAAGAATTTGATAAAAAGGTAAATAATGTTGGGGGAAAATTTGACGGAAGAATAAAATTTCTGTATGTTGGCCCCATGCCACCCTTTAATTTTGTGGAATTGCATCTAGGTACCTAATAAAATGGCTTTAAATAATCTTTTAAAAAAGGATTTGAATTTTATTCTTTTTGGAGGAAAGGGCGGAGTAGGTAAAACAACAATGGCTGCGGCTTCAGCAATTAGATTTGCCCAAGATCAGAAAACTCTAATATTTACCACTGATCCCGCTCCCTCTTTAGCAGATAGTTTTGGTCAGGAAATTGGTAACGAACCAACGGCGATTAAGGGCGTGAAAAACCTTTTTGCTATGGAGATAGACGCCAAGAAAGTTCTTGAAGAGTTCAAAGAGGAATACGGAGAGGATATTTTAGATATTTTACAACAGGGCACTTACTTGGCCGATGAAGAAACAGAAGAAATTTTTAATCTTGACATTCCGGGGCTTGACGAGGTAATGGGGTTGAAGAAAATAACTGACTTTATGGAAAGCAAAGAATACCAGCTTTACATTGTAGATACCGCTCCGACCGGCCATACTTTAAGACTTTTAACCCTGCCCGAACTTTTAGACGATTGGATTAAATTTTTGGCCAAAACCCGCTGGCGTTACCATTATATAATTGAACGGATTTCTGGGAAAGAAATCATAGAAAAAGCTGATGAATTTCTTTTAGAGATGAAAAAGACAGTCAAAAGAGTAAGAAATCTCCTCCAAGATGCTCAGAGAACTGAATTTATAGTTGTTACAATCCCCGAAGCAATGGGCGTTCGCGAGACCGAAGATTTAATAAATGATCTTCAAAAATTTAATATTCCTTCGGGTCACATCATTATTAATAATATTTTTCCTAACAATGACTGCCAATTTTGTAAGGCGAGAAGGAAAGAACAGGGAAAATATATAAAAGAGATAAAAACTTTGTTTCCAAGCTTTAATATTAGCGAAGTTTCACTTCAAACCGAAGAAATCAGAGAAGTCAAGAAACTAAACCAATTAACTAAAATATTATTTTAAGGTATCCACAACTATGTTTATTATTGACGATATATTATTAGCTCCGATTAAGGGTCTGATGGGGATTTTTAAGAAAATTCAGGAGCTTGCTGAAGAAGAGATGGAAGGTACCCCGGAAAAACTTAAAAGAGAGCTTTTAGAACTTCAAATGCTTTTTGAAACAGACCAGATTAACGAGGAAGAATATTCAAAAAAAGAAAAAAATGTTTTAGAAAGACTTAATGCCCTACAAAAAGAAGCCAAAGGTCGTTAATAAAGATTTTTAATATTACTATGGTAAAAGAAAATCCAAAAACAATGGAAATTAAAGAAATAATTGAACAGGCAAAGAAATCATTAGCTGATTTAACTGGATTTACATCTCCAGCTGGCATAGGTTTTAAACCGGAAAAGGAAGGCTGGACAGTTACTGTTCAGATTGTTGAAAAGAAATCCATTCCCGAGGGGATGGATGTCTTAGGAATTTATGAAATTTGTTTAGATGCAAAAGGAAATCTGCTTGGTTATCAAAGAAAGGCTTTGAAGAAAAGAGGAGACACCGGAGTAGAAGAAGCAGGACTTGGAGAATAGAATTGAGGAAAATAAATTATTAAGTACTTATGCCTGGTTTTTACTATTTATATTGTCTAAAGAATAAAACTTCCAGAAAAATTTCTCTAAAAGGGATCGATAAAAACAAGATTTATCTTTTACCTTATGAGGATATTGAAGCAGTGGTAACCGAGGTGAACCGGGTAGAATTTAGTTCAAGAGAAATTAAATCAAAGCTTGAGAATTTAAAATGGATTGAGGAGAAAATAAGGAATCATGAGGAAGTGATTGAAGAAGCAATGAAAGACAGCCCGGTAATTCCTTTAAAATTTTTAACTATTTACGAATCCAAAACAAAGATTGTTAATATTCTAAAAAGAAATTATAAGAAATTTCGAGGGCTTCTTGATAAATTAAAAGGAAAAGCAGAATGGGGAGTAAAAGTTTATCTTATTGACAGAGAAAAGCTTGTTGATAAAGCTAGAAAAGAAGATGAAGAGCCCATGAGGATGGAAGAAGAACTTAAGTCAAAGCCGGAAGGAATTAAATATTTTTTAGAAAAGCAGATAGAAGAAAAAATTTCAGCTAAAGTTGATGAAAAGTTAGACAAATATGTAAAAGATATTTTTGAAATTCTCTCCCCCTTTTCAGAAAAAAAACCAATGATTAATGAGCTTTTACCAAGAGGAATTACTGATAAAAAAGAGATGATTTTTAATGTATCTTATTTATTTTCTGAGGATAAACTAAAAGAATTTCAAAAGGTTGTAAAAAGACTCCAGGATTATTACCTTCCAGTAGGCTTATGGATAGAATATAGCGGTCCTTGGCCTCCTTATAATTTTGTAGACTATGAAAACAAAAGAAAAAACATTAGCCCGAAGCCTTGATTTAAAAACTTCTCCAGAGCTATGCTCGGCTTTGCCAAAACCATTCTCTCTTCTAAGAGAAAGGAGAGAAGTAACTTTAGTTGAAGCCCTGGATAGGGTTTTAGATAAAGGAGCAATTCTTCAGGGAGATTTAATGTTAAGAGTAGCCGATATTGACCTTGTTTATATTGGATTGAGATTAATTATCACCTCGATTTCGAGAATGGAGAAATTAAGAGCGGGGGAAGGTTTTGAGAAAGACCACACCGAGGAGGAAAGAAAAGCTGATTTAAAGTATATTGAAGAGGTCCAGAAAGAAATTGAAAAAGCTTCAAGGAATATCCCGAAAATTATTGATGCTTCTTCTCCAAAAACTGCAGAAAAGGGTTTGGCAAAACTGGTTTTAACCCTAGTTAAACTTATCAAAGACCTTACAGAAAAAGAAGCAATGAGGCGAATTGAACAGGGGAATTTAACTGATCTCGAAATTCAAAAATTAGGAGTAACTTTCAAGGCTTTAGATAAAAAAATGGAAGAATTAAGAGCGGTTTTTGGTTTAAAAGAAAAGGAATTAAATCTCGATCTCGGTCCTCTGGGCCGATTGATGTAATAACTTATTAATTAATAATCTAATTTTATTATGCAAGAACAACGACAAATAACTCATGGAATTCAAACCACAAATTTAGCTGATATATTAGAGCGGGTTTTAGATAAGGGAATTGTTATTGCTGGTGATATAAGAATTCAGTTGGCTGATGTTCAACTTTTAGATATTAAGATAAGGCTGTTGATTGCTTCAGTAGATAAGGCAAAAGAGATTGGCATTGATTGGTGGGAGCATGACGTTTATCTTAGTTCAAAAGCAAAGACCAAGGCATTGGAGGGAGAAAAGGCCAGATTAGAAAAAAGAGTGAGATTACTCGAAGGCCAATTGGGATCCAAAAGTCGAGCTAAATAATTAATATTTAATCACTTATTTTATTATGGCTGAAATTGCTTTAAATAAAACCAAAGCTAGGCAGGCTTTATTAGAAATGGCTCAAGAATGGGATAAACAAGGAAAGACCCAGCATGCCATTGAGAGTTATGAAGCAATAATTGAGGCTGATTCTGAAAGCAAAGAGGCAGGTCAATCCGGGGAACGGCTGCTGGAAATAGCTAAAAGATTTGATCAAGAAGGAAAGAAAAATTCTGCTTATTATCTTTATCACAAATTAGCCCAAGGTCGAGCTGGAAGTCATGACAGAATTTAGTTAATAACACTCATGGCCATGGTTTCTGTTGAACAATCCGAATTAGAATACTATAAATCCTGCGCTGATAAGCTTCGCAGGATTGATAAGTTATTGGCTGATAAAAAATTATCAATTGAAGATAAAATAAAAGAGATAAGAAAAATAGTTAGAGAAAGGAGGAAATAAAATTTGTTTATTTATCCTCAACAAGTCAAGGTTTTACCCCTATAATTAAAAAACGAGACACAAGACAATAGCTTCAACCAGTGTCTCATTTGTCTCATTTAGCTTAAAAATAGATAGACCGAGACGCATCGTGAAACACCGCCAAAAAGACCAAAATTTACCTTCAAAATTTGGTTCATGACCCCGCTGAGCGGGGTTCATGACCGAAACACAGCGCAACGTAAGAAATTTTTTCTGAAAATTTCAACGTTGCTGGAACGTTTAAATCCCCGATTTATTACGTTTCGCAACGATACAATAAAAGGACTAACCAAGAAAGATATTCGCCAGCGAGACTAACAAAAAGTGGCCCCGTAAAGCGGGGTTTTCCATTTGCGTTTTGATTAATTTTGCGCTAAAGTTAAAGTAGGCATTGATAGGGAAAATAACTTATGAAGCCAAGGTTTTTTATTAGATTGAATTTAGCCGGAACAGTTGTTTTTTTATTGGCGTTTGTTATAATTTTGGCTTCAGTTAATCCGTTTAAGGCCAATCCGTTTCA
>JAUYCU010000106.1 GCA_030692145.1 bacterium | reverse complement strand
ATAACAGGTAATGATAAAAGTGTACTGTTCGGGACCAAAAAGGTTTTCAGTGTATTCCTGACTACCGCCACGATTTTTAGAACCAGACCAACTGGAAAAATCGCTCCATCCCTCGCAGCCATCCGCACCGTAATATCCTGTTTCCCAACGAAGAAGAACCCTTGTGCCATAAGCAACTGTTATCGGACCATCAAATTCATTTGCCCAAATATTAACCACTGGCGGGAGTGGCGGGCCATCAACCAAAACATTCACGCTATCTGATGTTGTCCCGCCTAGCCCAGTACAAGTTAATCTGTAAGTATAATTAGACGGGCCAGTAAGATTGCCCGTTGACCAACTGCCCGTTGGTACGGTTTTATTCCCGCTAGAAGTCCAGTTTATTGGACCAAGCGCGGGAGTACATGAAGTTGCATAAGTCGTTGTCCAACGAAGCATGGTAGAAGTATTGTAGGGTATATCTGTAGAATCGGCACTGATATCGACAATCGGCGGAGGGGGCGGATTTACAGTCACCGTACTTCTTGATTCTCTGGCAACCCCGCCTCTTTCTATAATTACTTTGGCGGTATATGTTCCGCTATTGGCATAAATAGAGTTACAAGTATCGGCGGGCGCAGAAAGTGTCAATAAATTCGTTCCATCCAGTTTATATGCCCAACCCGACGTAATGTTTGTACCAGTATCGGAACGATTACAATAAAAAGTATAATTAACAGTACCGACTGCTGTTCCGCCCGTAACATTGGCTGTTAAAATCACTCCTGCCAAAGGCGCAGTTCCGGAGTTCGGGCTTACGGAAATCGAACCAAAAAGCGTTGGCGGCGCAACCCTTACCTGCACAGTATCAGTACGCAGACCCACAGAAGTATTACATTCTAGGGTATAAACATAAGTCTTAGCCTCGATAAGATTAGCTGTTAATTCCTGGCCCGGAGCAGTTTTCGTTCCGCTCCAATCTCCAGACATTGTACAAGAAGGTGCGCCGGAAAAGGTCCAACGGATTTCAGCAATGCCATTATAAGGAATATCTATCAACCAATCGTAATTTAGATCAAGCCAATCCACAGCTCCAAGTGGACGAACTTTTAAATCAACCTGGGGAACCGGATTAAATACTCCCACGGTTCTTCTTTCTTCTTTAGCAAGGCCTCCTCTTTCGACAATGACCTTCGCCAAATAAGTTCCGATATTGGCATAAGTAGTGTCACAAATTCCCGCAGGCGTGGTAACTGTCGTAGAATTAGTTCCGATTACGCTATGGGCATAGCCAGAAACAACTATTGTCGAACTGTCATTTGGAGCATCACAATAAAAATAATAATTTATCGGACCAGTGGCTGTCCCCAAAACACCGGCAGTCATGGTTAGGCCCGTAAGGGGCGCCGACCCTCCGCCTATGGGATTCGAATCGAGAGTAACACTCAAGGTAGCGATTTGTGCGAAAACAGAGACAAAAGAAATGCTCGATATCAAAAAAATAAATACGGCCAATAAATACGGCCATTTATATTTTTTCTTCGTAATTATTGAGGACATATTTTAAAAATTATTTTAAATTAATGATTCCTTTATCGAAGTTTTCGATCATCATTTTCTCCAAATTTTCCGCACCCATATACTCCTCGAAAATATGATTCCACAACGCCTCCTGGTGATGATAGAGATACTTTATACGTTCCTTTCTGTTGACCAACGACATCCAATTATCGATGAGGTCAAAACTCACAAGTTCTTCTTTCTTCAATCTGTTTTTGAAAAATCCCCCAATCCAATCGACATTCAGCCACATTTCCAGATTAATGTTTTCAAATCTTTCTCCTAAACGAGCTATATCTTTTTCTGTTTTTTCCCAATGAACAGCCTCCGGATTAACGTGAGGGACAAATAAGCGCGGTTCATTTTCGTTGTTTTTGGCCAGATATTGCTGAATAATCAACCAATTCATATCGGAATCTTTAAAGGATTCTATTTGCGGGTTATTACCCTTAAGCATGGAGATTATTTTTTCTCCGAAATTATCCTCTTTGGCGTATTTTTCAAAAAGGTCGGAATAGAATTTGGTTTCGTGCAGGTAGTGTAAAATCATCGAGAAAACACGTAATGTTTCTCCAGGGGTATCGATTTTTAAAGGAATAACGAAAATTACTCCCAATTCCTTCAGATGACTAACGTTGTGATATTTTTTCTTAACAAACTTTTCCGCAACCTTCAGCCATTTTCCCGACAAAGCAATTAACCTTACGTCTTTCTTTTCGAAATCCTGGGGCGTTAATTTCTTATAAGTATCATCAAATGTTTTATGCATCCATTCACCAGTTTCAACAAATCTTAAGGCAGAAAAAACCTCTGCTAAATCTTCTTTTTTCAGAAGTTCATCAATATCTTTATATTTTAATGCCTTAAGAATATTCGGCGGAGGATTTTTTCTCAAAATTTCTTCCGCTTTTTCTTTTTTTAAAACAAAAAGCTGATCAATATTCGCCAGTTCCAAGGCAAAATTAAAAAGCGTTTTTAGACCGGTCATTGTTGTACCGCTCGGTCTTTTAAATAATTTGTATAACGCCCTATCGTCTTCTTGTAGACTCGTGATCAGAGCTCTCCGTACTCTTTCTGCCCGATAATCACGGCACTTTAAAATTTCGAGAGTCTTGTTGATTTGACGTTCGTTTTCCGCCACTATCTTATCCAAAACCCCGATTTTGCCGCTTATTTGCGTCATTTTTTTATCCATCTCCGAAATTGTCTCGGTTTTTGCCCTTAAAATTTTCGCAATATATTCCTGACTGGTCATAATTTAATTTTTGTAATTTTAAATTTTTTCCAGCGTGGTTCTTTTTCGAATCGCGCCTTGGTCAATAATCCATTTTTCGCTCCCAACTCTTCCACAACCGCCGTTCCATTGGCACTTCCCAATTTTATCGCCTCTTCGATTTTATTAGTTCTGATTAAGCCCGATACAAATCCCGAACCGAACGCGTCTCCCGCACCGGTCCTGTCGACATATCTCTTTTCTTTAAAGGTTCCCGCGGAATAAACACATTTTCCATCAGAAACAACCACGCCCTTCGGTCCCTTTGTCATTACCACAATTCCTCTGACAAACTTGTCCAATTTTTTGAAAATTTCTTTCTCTTTTTCGAAAGGCAATTCCGCCAATTTTGCGCCTTCTTCCTGATTCAGAATCAAAACATCGACAGTGTTTAAAATATTTTTTAATCCGTTCAGTCCCAAATTCAATTGAGCTGCGCCCGGATTCAGAACAACTTTTATTTTGTTTTTCTTGGCGAAATCGATTATCGGCAATAGAACTTGGGCTGATTTTCCCGAAAGCCCGGCAATATAAAACCATTTTGCCTTTAATTTTGCAAAGGGTACACCTTTTACGCTCAAATAATGGCAAGCGCCATTATAAACAAGAATTGTTCTTTCTTTTTGAGATACAGAAATAATTATCGAGTATGCTGTTTTCAGTTTATTGTCCTCGCTGATAAAGCTCACGACCCTTAAATCTTTTAATTCTTCTTTTATCGCCCTGCCACCCGAATCTTTCCCGATTCTGCCAATATAGGCAGTTTTGAATCCTTGTTTCGCAAAAGTAGCCGCAGCATTCGTGCCTCCGCCACCGGTAGTGAAAAGCATGTCGTCAAGATAAATTTTCGAACCCAAATTAAAACAAATACCCTGACCAGTAATAAATTCCTTGTTTTTTAGGGTTTTAAACTCTTTGCTCCTGATGAACAAATCTCTGGTTGCCGAACCGAAAGTTACAACATCGAACATAAATTATATTTTTAAATTTTTTATTGCCCTTCCGATATCTTTACTTCTATAGATATATGTTCCGACGCAAATTAAATTAACGCCGGATTTTTTTACTTTTCCAATGTTTTCGTTGTTTACGCCACCGTCCACCTCAATATTCCCCTTGGGCCAGATTTTTCTTAATGCTTCTGCTTTTTCTAAAGCCCATACTTTCATTTCTTGCCCGCCCCAACCCGGCTGAATAGTCATAATTAAAACTAAATCCAAATCTTTCAAAAACGGGGTTACTGCTGCATAATGGGTTTCCGGGTTTATTGCCAAACCAAATCCTTTTTTCTTTTTTGCCGCCTTTTTTATTAATTCTCTTATCCCTAATTCACGGCTGGTGATTTTTGACTCGAAATGAACAATTATCCTGTCCGCTACCCTCAGCCACTCGTCGAATTCTTCTTCCGGATTCTGAACCATTAAATGCGCTTCAATTTTCACTTTCGTATTCAACTTTTTCAGTTTTTCTATTTCTTGCGAATATGCTTTTCCACGCTTGGCAATACCCGGCACAACCGAATGCGGCCAGGTTTCGTTATTCACGAAAACCCCGTCCATTACATCCAACTGAACCCAGTTTACGTATTTTTCAACAAGTTTGATTTTTTCTTCAACCTCTTCAAAAGTATTAACCAAAATTGTGGGAATTACTTCAATTTTCATTCTTCTATTTTTTTAATTTTATTGATCCTCCTAATGTACCTGTCTGCCGGGAAAAAATCTGTTTCTAGCCAGATTTTAATAATTTTCTTGGCATCGCGGAAAGATAAAATATGCTCGCCAAGACATAAAATATTTGAGTCCAAATCCTCCCTGGATCTTAGGGCTGCTTTTTTTGTTACCGGACTTACTGCCCTAATTCCCTTAATTTTATTTGCCACAATACACATTCCCTCGCCATTCGTACAAACTAAAATCCCTTTTCCATTTATTTCCGCAACTTTATTTGCTACAGCTAGGGCAAAATCCGGAAAATCGTCGTTCGGTTCAAATTTTAAATTACCCAAATCCTGATATTCGACCTTAAGTTCGCTTAAAAATTCCTTTATTTTTTCTTTAAAACTGAAACCGCCGTGGTCTGCGCCCAAATAAATCATATGGTTTTATTTATGAATTAATTTTCCCGATCTAACAACGTGCTCGACCAAAGTTTGAGAATAACCCCATTCGTTATCGTACCAAGCCAATACCTTTACCAAGTCTCCGTCAATTACTTTGGTAAAATTCAAATCAACAACGCTTGCCGTAGTAATACCAATTAAATCCGAGGAAACCAACTGTTCATTACTGACACCTAAAATTCCTTTCCAGTGCAGTTTTTTTGAAGCCTCAACTAAAATATTGTTTATTTCTTCTACCGTAGTCTTGACATTAGAAACAAAAGTAATGTCCGCCAAGGAAACCGTAGGCACCGGTGTTCTGATGGCGATTCCGTCAAATAAATTTTTCAAATTTTTAACCACTTTCGTAACCGTAATTGCCGCGCCGGTTGTCGAAGGAATCAAGTTAACCGCTCCTGCTCTACCCCTGCGCCAATCCTTAGTATCCGAACCATCAACAATTTTTTGCGTTGCCGTGTAAGCGTGAATTGTGTTTAAAATCGCTTTCTTAATGCCGGGTTTCTCGGACAAAACCGCCATAACCGGAGCAACGGCATTAGTAGTGCAAGAACCATTAGAGGTAATTTGAACCCTTGCCATGTCTTTCTCGTTAATTCCCAATAAAACGGTTGCTCCCAATTTCATGCTTTCATCATCGTCTTTTGCCGGCGCAGTAATCACCACTCTTTTTGCTCCCGCCTTCAAGTGATTACTTGCTCCTTCGAAATTCTCGAAAAAGCCAGTTGATTCCACAACCACATCAATTCCCATTTTCCCCCAAGGCAATTTTGCCGGGTCTTTTTCCTGAATAAAATCGATTCTTTGATTGTCGACAATCAATTTTCTGGCTTTAACATCAACATTGATTTTACGGTTATATTCCCGATAAACACTATCGTGTTTTAAAAGATAGGCCAGATTCTCCAAACCCGCTAAATCGTTAATCGCCAAAATCCTTAAGTCATGCCTTTCGTGGGCTAGGCGGAAAAACGTCCTACCAATCCGCCCAAATCCATTTATTGCTACTTTGGTAAACATGTTTAGTTCGCTAACCGCTCACGCTTGAAATGTTCGATGTTCGAGGTGTTTGAGATGTTTACGATTCAAACAAACGAAGTGATCAAGCATCCAACAAGCGTAGCGATCAAGCAATTAGTCAATTTAATTATATCACTTTTTATGCAAATAATTTAGTGCGCCGAGCGCGGCAATCGCTCCCTCGGAACAAGCGGTAATTATCTGTCTGAAACCATTCGATCCGGTGGTTATGTCTCCTGCGGCAAAAACACCCTCAATATTGG
>JAUYCU010000094.1 GCA_030692145.1 bacterium | reverse complement strand
ACAATATTTTTCGGGTTGGAAATAATTTCCTTAAAATCCATTGCCAAAACATCTTGGCTATTTTTTATGCGATAACAATCGAGATGATAAAGATTATTGTATTTTTTCATTAAAACAAATGTCGGACTGGTTAATCTTCTTTTAATTCCCATTCCCTTGGCAAATGCCTGAATAAAGGTTGTTTTTCCCGCGCCCAAATTTCCTTCTAAGCCGATAATTAACGCTGTTTTTAAAATCTTCCGCCTTCGTAAAATTTCGGCGAGACAAGCATTGGCGAGAATTTTCGCCAATTTTGTGGTTTCTTTTTCATTTTTTGTCAGAAATTTCTCCATGGATTTATCTTATCAGTTTTTAAGATATAAAAAAAGAGCTATGTCCTCGTCTTTCGTATAGAAAGAGAGGATAAACTTGCCAAAAATTATCTTTTGCGCTACGATTTAAACATGCTACAAAAAGACGAAGACAAACAAAAGAAAACAGAGACAAAAATCAAGCAACTTCACCGCGAGGCTGAAGAAGAAAAAGCTAAAAACCTAGCCGATAAGCTGGGTTTTTCTTATATTGATTTAAGAATTTCGCCAATTGACGAATACGCACTTGTTCTGGCAAAAAAAGAAGATGCGACAAACGCAAAAGCGGCAATTATTCAAAAAAGACAAAAAGAGCTTTATGTTATCGCTATTGATCCGCAGTCCGAGGCAACAAAAAACTTCATCAAAAATTTCGAAGAACAGGGATATCAAGTAAAAATCTTCGTTACTTCACAAAGCAATATCAAAAGAGCTTGGGATAAGTATGATTTAGTGAAAACGAAAACCGTAATTACCAAAAAAGCGGAAATCGATACCGAAGAACTTAAACAAATTCAGGCAGGGCTTACGACAATAAAAGACTTGGAAGAAAAATTGGAAAAATCAAAGTCTTCGGCAACCGACCTTTTGAACGTAATTATCGCTGCAGGGCTGAAATTGGAAGTATCCGATATTCATATTGAAATAATTTCGAAAGAGGAAATTAAATTAAGATTCAGAATTGACGGCATTTTACAAGATGCGGGCAAACTTCCGCTTTCCGCATTTAAATTATTACTTTCACGAATAAAAATGCTTTCCGGGTTAAAACTCAATGTCCACGATGCACCGCAAGACGGAAGATTCACTTTCAAGTCCGAGGACACGGATATCGAAATTAGAGTATCAACTATCCCAGCAGAAAACGGGGAAAATGTGGTTTTCAGGGTTCTGGACCCGAAAACCATCGGATTGAAGCTGGAAGATTTAGGAATCCAGGATTACGATTTTAAAATTATCGAAAAAGAATTACAAAAACCGAATGGCATGATTATCACTTGCGGTCCGACCGGCTCAGGAAAAACCACGCTTTTATACGCATTTTTGAAAAAAGTTAACAGCTCAGAAATAAAAATTATTACCCTGGAAGATCCAATTGAATATCACATTGAAGGAATCGAACAAACACAGGTTAATGAAGGCAACGACGCATATACTTTTGCCAACGGCTTGCGCTCGATTGTCAGACAGGACCCGGATATTATTATGGTCGGAGAAATTCGCGATAACGAAACCTCGGAAATAGCAATTCAGGCAGCTTTAACCGGCCATTTGGTTTTTTCCACCCTACATACCAATGACGCATCCGGCGCAATTCCACGCTTAATCGATATGAAAATCAATCCCAGTCTGATTCCTCCGGCACTAAACCTGGTAATCGCCCAAAGATTGGTCAGAAGAGTATGCCCAAAATGCTCAAAAGATATTCAACCCGATAAGGAAACATTGGAAAAAATAAAAAACGGCTTAGCGGATTTACCGAGCCGCGTTGAAAAACCAAAACTGGAGAACGTCACCATTAAGCAAGTATCGGAAAAGGGATGTTCTTATTGCAGTTTTGCGGGGTACAAAGGAAGAGTGGGGGTTTTTGAGCTTTTTGTGATTAACGATGAAATGGAAAAAACCATTCTCAAAGTTCCTTCGTTTGTAGAAATCAAAGAAACCGCGATAAAAGCCGGAATGGTAACCATGAAACAAGACGGAATCCTGAAGGTCCTGCAAGGACTAACAACGTTTGATGAAATAGAAAGGGTTTTGGGATTATAAAAATCCTTCTCAATAACC
>JAUYCU010000087.1 GCA_030692145.1 bacterium | reverse complement strand
TAACTATTAAAATCGCCCAGCTTGCCCTTGGAAAGATTGACCAAAAGAATTTTCTGCTCGTCCATTATTTTCCTAAAATCAAAAGCGCTTTTTTGCTGGCAGATAATCGGCCGCATCAAATCATTGGCCAAAAACACATTTGCCTTACTGGTAATATAGGGAACAATATTCGCCAAGGCAGCCTCTCCCCCTGCTTTTTCCGCTTCTTTTTCCCAGAAATCCTTAACCACGATATTATTGGTTTTAGAAAGCTTGTAATGCCTGTATTTTGTGTCGGCCAGAACTTTCGGAACTTCCAAAAGCGTTGAACCCGAATCAGGGTCATCCATAATTAAAAGCAAAGCATTGCGCATATACTGCTCGAACATCGGGCCGAATGCTTCGGGCAATGCTTCCCAAAGTTTTTTGAATATATTTACGGTTTCGTTCGCCAAAAATGTTTTTTGTTCTGGATACTTCGGGTCGTATTCCAAAATATTCAAACCCATCGGTCTTTCGATGTCTCCAGGGTTGAAATAGATTACATCTTCCGCACGTTCTTCCGGAATCATGCCCAGAATTCTTTCTACATCCTGGCCGTGCGGGTCGATAAAGCAAACTCCTTTGCCGTTTTCGATATCTTGCTGAATCATATTCACCATTAGGGTCGTTTTACCGGTTCCGGTCTGGCCAAGAACATAAAAATGCCGCCTCCTGTCATTGTCCGTCATCCTGACAATTGTTTCTTCACCGCGAAAGGTATTTTTACCCAAAATAACTCCTTGTTGCGAAAGGCTTACTGGCGGTACCGATTCTTTCGCTTTTAGCCATTTCAATTTCGGTGAGCTTAATTTAGTCAAAGGAAAATGAAAAATGCCGGCAATTTCTTCGCTGTTGAGAATTATCCCTTCTCTGCGATTAAAAATCCGGAAAGAAAAATTAAAGCAGAGTTTTTTGAGTTTATCTCCTTTTGCTTCCCTGAATTTCAAAAAATTCAAATTCGGAGAAGCAAATTGATTAAATACTCCCTGCGCGTGAGACATCAATTCCTTGGCTCGTTCTTTGGTTTTTGCCGAAAATACCAGACGCAGATTTACCTGAAAACCCATTTTTGCGGCCTTTTCCTGCAAAGATTTGATTATTTCTTCATCTGCCGGAGAAATTTTCTGCTGAATTTGCGGTTCGTTCGGTTTTGGCTTTTTCAGTTGTTTTCCCGCCAATGCATCCTTGAAGCTCAGCCCTTGATTCATTCTTCTTGCAATCGACAATCCCGCCCTGTTCCAGTCTTTGCCTGCGGGCTTCAGAATGACTTGGATGGTTCCCCCTTCTCCTACTTCCTCTATTTTACTTAAGGCGTTGGAAATACTTTCCAAGGGATCGATTTCCAGGGTTTTGTAGGTCTTTAACGGCAGGATATTCTTTTTCCCTAAAGCGAAAAACCCTCCGGCGCTTTGGCCTTCGGGATTGAAAATATTGTAATCTTCGATTCTTTCCACGGTTGCCTGGGGATAGAAACCGTAAACTTGTTTTTCCAGAAAAGTTTCGTATTTTTTCGGAACCGCCAGATAAAAACAGATTTCCGAACCGATAAACGGCACTGCCATCTCCAGAACAATATATGGCTGACCGTATAATGCCTGCTTGAAATAATCTCTTTCTTTCAGCGAGGTTAAGCTTGTCAAAAACTGCTCCATTACTCCGATGCGGTTTCTTTTTTCCTCCAGCTGAATATCTTGTTTGAATTCTATCGGTATCTTAATTAAAAACAAGCTCATATTCAAAGCCCGCACGATTTTCCCTTTATTTCTGATTTTCAGAAGAACCAAATAGCTCACCACTGCAGCGGCTAAAAACAGACTTAAAACAACAATAAGATAAATAAACCGGCTATCCATACAAATATTATATTTCTTTCAATTTGCCTTCTTTGACCAATCGACGATAAAAATTATCGACTAAAGCATCGTGAAGCTCGTCGATTAAATAGGGGCTTTCCAGGCTTTTTGCCATATTTACTGCTTCGGAAATCCCCTTTTCCAACGCCAAATCAATCAAAAATTGAATTTGTCTTTCCTTGGGCTGATTTTTTATTTGATTGGCATTCTGAGTAATTACCTGTTGATTTAAAACAGAAATCGCCTGAGCTTCTCTAATACGTTCGGAAACAACCTCTTTCAGTATTTCTTTTTCCTTTTCCGGCCCGATTTCTTTATCCTTGAATTCCGGAGAACTCATTGTTTCCAGTTTTCTTTTTTCGAAATCTCGGTAAATTTTTTCCATAATTTAAGTATATCACTTTGTGTGATAAAATAAAACCATACCAATGATACACATGAGACGCCGCAAAAAAAGCAAAACAAAAAAAAGAATAATCGTATTTCTGGCAATTTTTCTGTTTGTCTTGTCGCTTATCGGGATATTGCTGTCGCCGATATTCGAATTAAAAAAAATATCCCTTTACGGAAATAAAGAAATAAGTTCCGAAGAATTAGAAAAAAGTATCAAATCCGTAAATATTTTACTGATGACGACAAACGGACTGAAAGACAAACTATTGAAAGAGTTCCCGAAAATATCCGAAGTGAGGATAGAAAAAAATATATTCAAAAGAACGATCGCCATAACCATCACCGAAAGAAAAAGCTTGGGGATTATATGCAAAGCGGAAAAATCGTCCCCCGTCGAAACCACAAAAGATGGGGAAACTATTAAAAACTGCTTTTATATCGACAAAAACGGGGTTATTTTCGAAGATGCCCCGCAAACAAGCGGATCGCTGGTCCTTTTAATTAAAGATTTTTCCTCGGAGGAGTTTTCGCTCGGAAAAAAGATTTTTGAAGAACAAATAATAAACTCAATTGTCGAAATCAGGGAAAATCTTACTTCTTCAACCAATATTAAAATCGATTGGTTCGAAAACCGCACTATTCCCCCAAAAGAACTGAAATTGGTCACTTCAAAAGGATGGTATATTCTTTTTGATTCGACCAGAGATATAAAAAAACAGCTTTCAATCCTGAAAACCGCTTTAAGCGAAAAAATAAAAACCACGGATAATCTCGAATATATTGATTTGCGAATCGAAAACCGGATTTATTATAAATAAAGAGAAATAAAAAAACAACTGATTTTCTTCAAACCATTATCTATGTCGTTTTTAGCGAAGATTTACTCACTGAAAAGACCATTCGCAGCCCGAGCGGGCATGGTTTCGCCACAGGCGAAGAGCGAGGGCGAGACGGAACGCGGCGCCTCGCTGGGGCGCCGACGTGTGTCTTTAGGTGAGTAAGTCTGAGCACTTCTCAATAGTTTCGTGGTCTGAAAGAGTATAAATAGATTCCGAATATTACTTTATGTAATATACGAATATCGAATTTCCGACTACGGTAACGGGCTCGAAAGCCGTGAGCCACATATATTCGTCAGTTGGCTGGTTCCATCCTTTTACGGCGACTGCCTGACCTTGCTGTTTGAATGTAGCGGAAACCGCCAGCCAACTTCCTTTCGCGCCCTCATATCCCCATTGGGCACGATATTCTTCACGCATACTGCCGAAATAATATTCAACCGTGGCCCCGCCAAAATAATCAACTTTGATTTTTTCAATCGGTTTTCTAGCTTCTTTGGGAACTTGTCTTAAATCCGTTCTTTTGCCAATACAGGTTTCGGGCGATCCGCTTTCTATGCAAACATTATATTTATCAATCCAAACCTTCAGACGCTTGAGGTCTTGGCCCCAATCCAAATTGGAATCGGTAATATATTTATATCCATTTTTGGCTCCGCCAACCAACTCGTTAAAATGGGTAAGATAATAAGGAAATACGGACAAAGAAGAAAAAGCATACCAAGCCAATAAAAATGCAACCAATAAATAACCGGTGGTACGCAGGAATTTTTTATCTTTAATATAGTCAAAGATTTTTTTGAATTGTCCGGAAATCAGAATATAAACAAAGGGAAAGGTCGGTAAAATATGACGCACCCCGATATTAAGGTTACTGGTCAGGCTCGATGCCCAAAAAACAGCCAAAAAGAAAAGCATTGCCCATTCGGGAAATCGGTCTTTAAACGATTTAACCGTCCTGTCGTATAAACCCCTAAAAAGAGGTTTTTTGCATTGCCAGGCAACAAACAATAAAGCAATAATGGTCAGAATATGCAGCGCCAAGGGCGGTTTGATTGCATAAGCGATGGGAAAATAACTTTTCCATCCTTTGTTCGTCACTTCGCCCAAAAAGAAAGTGGTATTCCCACCAGTGGCTCTTTGAAAAACCATTGCCAAGCCCAAAAAATACTGGGCATAAGATCTAAAAACAGGCCTTTCAACCATCCAAACAATAGCTTTTTGAGCCGGTTTAAAGGGAAAGTGAGAAGACGCAAACTCGGTGTCCGAAATTTGTTTTTCTGCCGGATAACCGGATACATGAAACAAATAAACCGGATAAACAAGCAAATAACCAATAACAAAAATGATTATCAATTTGACCCCGCGATTAATAAGCAATTTCCAAAAACCACTCCCCTGTTCCTTTGCTTTCGCGTAAACCCAGATAAAAATCATCAATCCGAAATAAGGAATAAGCAGAAAAAGAGAGAATTTAATCAACTGGGCAACTCCGAAAAATATTCCCGAAAAAATCAGATTTTTCGTAGTTTGGTTTTGTACGTACTTAACGAAAAAATAAATGGAGATAAAAAACCCGAAAGCAGCGCCAACATCAGTGGTAACATAACGGCCGTGGGCAATGAACGTCGGGGCAAATGAAAAAAGAAAAATCGCCATCAGCGCCGGCCACTTACCATAAAGTTCTTTTGTCCATTTATAAAGAATGAATCCCGTAAGAATTAAAAGTAAAAGCATCGGAATTCTTGCCCAAAAAATTATTTTGTCCGCATTGTTTCCTGAATTATAAAGAAAATTAAACCCGAAATCCCATTGGCTATTTATTTCGTCTTTCCACGACTTCAATTCGCTCGGAAATTTTATGTCTCTCATAAAAAGCAATGGAATTGCCGACAAATCCTTTAAAAGCGGCGGGTGTTCGGGATTCAAACGCATATCGCGCTGGGTTAAATAAGAATAGCCCGCAGGAATGTGGGCCACTTCATCCATAATTGCCGATTCCTGACGCAGAGAAATAATCGCCAGAGTCAGCATTAAACCGATTAAAGCTATCGCCAAAATCGGAGGAAGTTTTGAAGACATGATTATTTAATTTTTTTAATTTTTATGTATTTTTGTAAAATTGTCGGAACGTTAATGCTCCCGTCTTTTTGCTGGTAATTTTCAATAATCGCAATCAGGGTTCTGCCGATGGCGAAAGCCGTACCGTTTAAGGTATGCACCAATTCCAACCCGTTTTTGGCTTTATATTTTATATTCAAACGCCTTGCCTGAAAATCCGTACAATTGGAAGTGGAATGAGTTTCACGATATTCGTTTTGCCCCGGCATCCAGGCCTCGATATCGTATTTTGCCGCAGCCGGGTCGCCCAAATCTCCGGTGCAGATATTCAAAACGCGGTAAGGAATTTTCAGCAGCTGCATCAGTTTTTCTTCCATCGAAAGCAAAAACTTATGCTCTTTTTGCGAATCTTCAGGTTTGGTAAAAGAAAAC
>JAUYCU010000012.1 GCA_030692145.1 bacterium | reverse complement strand
CTGACCGAAAGTCTGGAAAAAGTTCCCGAATTGTCGCGTGCTTACGATTCCGATGACCAGGTGAAAACCTTGATTGATATTGCGAAAAAACTTGAGGGCGTTGCTCGTCACGCTTCGACCCATGCTTGCGGCATTGTGATTACCAAGAATCCACTGGATTTCTATACTCCGCGCCAATTCGCCTCACAAGACGATCAAATAATCGTTACCCAATACGAAATGCACAGCATTGAAAACCTCGGACTTTTGAAAATGGATTTCTTGGGACTGAAAAACCTAACCATTATCGAAAACGCCGTCAATCTGATTGAAAAATTAAGAGGAATAAAAATAAATATCGATGAAATAACCCTGGAAGATAAAATTGCTTTCGATGTTTTCAGAAAGGCCGATACCACCGGCGTTTTCCAGCTCGAATCTTCGGGAATGAAAAAATACCTGCAGAAACTGAAACCCAACGATCTCGAAGATATTATCGCCATGGTGGCTTTATATCGACCCGGCCCGATGAATCTCATCCCCGAATTTATTGCCCGAAAACACGGGGAAAAAGAAATAAAATATATACATCCGAAACTGAAACCGATTCTGGAAAATACCTACGGAATCGCGGTCTATCAGGAACAATTGATGCAAATCGCCAAAGACCTGGCCGGATTTACGATGTCCGAAGCGGATGTACTGAGAAAAGCCGTAGGTAAAAAAATCAGAAAACTTCTGGAGCAACAGGCAAATAAAATGATTGACGGAATGATAAAAAACGGAATTCAAAAGGAGGTTGCGCAAAGGATTTGGGACTTCATCGAACCATTTGCCCAGTATGGGTTCAACCGCAGTCATGCCACCTGTTATGCATTAATCGCTTATCAAACCGCTTATCTTAAGGCGAATTTCACCGAGGAATTTATCACCGCGCTAATGCAGGCAGACCAAAAAGACTTGGACAGAATTAACATCTTGGTTGAAGAAGCGAAAAGTCACGGAATCCAGGTTCTTCCTCCCGACATAAACGAAAGTCTGGACAATTTTACCCTAATCCCTCCGAAAACCAAAAAATACAGACCCGAAATCCGCTTCGGACTTGCAGCGATTAAAAATGTGTGGCATAATGTAGTTAAGGAAATAGTAGAAGACAGAATGAACAACGACGCTTTTAAAACCATGGCCGATTT
>JAUYCU010000048.1 GCA_030692145.1 bacterium | reverse complement strand
AGGTATCACAGAATGAATCAAGAATCCGTGCTTTGGATTCCGGGAAGCGACCACGCGGGAATAGCCACGCAAAACAAAGTTGAAAAAGAACTGAAAAAAGAAGGAATAAGCCGATACGATCTGGGAAGAGAAAAATTTGTCGAAAGGGTGTGGCAATGGAGAGAAAAATACGGAAACCTTATTCTCGAACAATTGAAAAAGCTCGGCTGTTCTTGTGATTGGTCAAGAACGAGATTTACTCTGGATAAAGAATACGCAAAGGCAGTCGAGACGGCATTCCTGCACTATTATAAAAAGGGGTGGATTTACCAAGGACCAAGAATCATCAATTGGTGCCCGAGATGCTCAACCGCGATTTCCGATATTGAAATCAGATATATTCCGCATAAAACTAAACTTTGGTACATTCGCTATCCGCTAAAATTAAAAACTAAAAATGAAAAACTAAAAACTTTCATTGTGGTGGCGACAACCCGACCAGAAACAATGCTTGGCGATACCGCAGTGGCGGTAAATCCCAAAGACGCGCGCTATAAAAATTTAATCGGCAAAACCGCGATTCTTCCTTTAATGAATCGTGAAATCCCAATTATCAGCGACAGATTAATCGATGCCGAATTCGGCACAGGCGCGGTAAAAATCACTCCTGCCCACGACGCAGTGGATAATAAAATCGGAAAAACCAATAAACTTGAAACGATAAATATTATTGGCGAAGACGGAAAAATCACCAAAAATGGCGGCAAATACGCGGAACTGAAAATTATCGAAGCGAGAAACAAAATCGTCGAAGACCTGAAAGCACAAAATTTTCTGGAAAAAGAGGAGAATTATGAACATTCTTTGGCAATTTGCGACCGATGCGAAACCCCAATCGAACCCTTGATTTCCAAGCAATGGTTTTTGAAAATGGATAAATTGGCAAAACCCGCAATCGATGCGGTGAAAAATAATAAAATCAAATTTACGCCCAAGCGCTACAAAAAAATCTATCTCGATTGGATGAGCAAAATCGACGATTGGTGCATTTCCCGACAACTCTGGTGGGGACACAAAATTCCCCTCAAAGGAGAAACCGATGTTTTGGATACTTGGTTTTCTTCGGCGTTATGGCCATTTGCGACGCTTGGATGGCCGGAAAAAACCGAAGACCTTAATAATTTTTATCCCACCACCCTGCTTTCAACCGCCCAAGATATTATTTACTTATGGGTAGCAAGGATGATTTTTTCGAGCTTGGAATTTCTGAAAACAATCCCCTTTAAAGATGTTTATATCCACGCAACGGTTTTGAATATCGAGGGAAAAAGAATGAGCAAATCCCTGGGTACGGGAATCGACCCCCTGGAACTGATCGAAAAATATGGAGCAGACGCAACCAGATTCGGATTATTATATATTACCAGCCAAGAACAACAAGCAATAAAATTTTCCGAAGATTCCGCAAAAGCAAGCAGAAATTTCTGTAATAAACTTTGGAACATTAATCGATTTATTCAGATTTTCTCCCAGAAGCCGCAATGCCAATCATTAAAAGACAAAAACCTTACCATTGCCGACAAATGGATTTTAAGCAGACTGAATACGATTATCGAATCGATTACGGAAAAAATAGAAAATTATCAACTGGGAGAAGCCTCTCGGGAACTTTACGATTTTATTTGGCACGAATATGCGGATTGGTATATCGAAATAAGTAAAAATCAGGATAAAAATTTAAACATATACATATTCGAAAATATCCTGAAATTACTTCATCCTTTTATGCCCTTCGTCACCGAACAAATCTGGCAAATGAATTACAAAAAGAAAGATGCGCTGATAATTTCCGAATGGCCGAAAACCGACAAAACGCTAATCGATAAAAAGGCAGAATTGGAATTCGAAAAAATGAAAGAGAAAAAAATCGAAGAGAGAAAAAACAAAAATAATTTATGAAATTCCTCGCTTCTATTCTTTTGGCGCCGCTCCCCAGTATTATCTGGTTGTCGTTTTATCTGCGCAAAGACAAGCATCCCGAACCGAATAAACTGATTATAAAAATATTTTTACTCGGAGTTCTGGTGGTCCCGTTGGCAGGAATACTGGAACAGCTTTTTTTCCTGGGTACGGAAAAATTCTCTTTCTTGGATAAAGTAATTCTCATTGTTATCGTTTTTGCCTTTATCGAAGAACTTCTGAAATATCTGGTGGTGAAATTCGGCATTCTGAAAAATCCCGAATTCGACGAACCGATAGATGCAATGATTTATATGATAATCGCCGGCTTGGGATTCGCCGCAGCCGAAAACATATATCTTTTAAGCCAAATCTATCCCCAGGGTAAATATTTTTTGGAAACATTGGAATTTTTAACTACCAGATTTTTGGGTGCGACGCTTCTGCATGCGCTGGCTTGTGGAATAACCGGATATTTTTTCGCAGCCTCCCTACTAATGAAATCGAAAATGAGAAAAATATTCACAATGGGAGGAATACTTGCCGCCACTATATTGCATTCAATTTTCAACTACATTATAATATTAAATAGCCAGGGAGAAATCGACAGCATGGAAAGAAATCTTTATCTGATAATTATTCTTGTTTCCGCGGCAGTCATCGTCTCTCTGATGTTTAAAAAAGCAAACAAATACCGCTCGATTTGCAAAATATAAAAAATAATTCATAAAACATACATGAGTCCTTCATTTTTCGAAAAAATAGCCGGCATAACCAATGAAGAAGAAGCCGAAACTCCTCAAAAGGTCGAGAAAAAAACAAAAAAGAAAGAAGAAAACATTAAAAAACAATCTTTAATTATGCCCAAAGCAAAAAAAATACAAGACGAAACCAACGAAACAAAAGAAGTCGAAACATTTACCGATGACAACGAACCGGTTAAAGAAAAAAGCTGGTTAGAAGAGGCGGAAACCGAAGAAGGCCAATTAACAATCGATGAATATCAAACAGACCAAGACATCATAATAAAATCAACCATTGCCGGAGTAAAGCCCGAAGACATAGATATAAGCATCAATAACGACATGGTTACGATTCGAGGGAAAAGAACAAACGACGAACAAATAAACGCAGAAAATTATTACTATCAAGAACTTTACTGGGGAACGTTTTCTCGCTCGATAATCCTTCCGGTAGAGGTTGATCCCGACAAAACAAAAGCAACGATTAAAAACGGCATTTTAACCATAAAGCTCCCTAAGTCGGAAAAGACAAAAATCAAGAAAATAAACGTCATCAGAAACGAAGAATAAAAATATCCCGCATCACTGCGGGATATTTAAATTAAGCACCAACTCATTAAATAATGTTTTCGTAAAGACTTAAAGTTTCTTCCGCTGTCTTTTGCCAATCGTATTCTTTCGATTTATCGAGTCCCCCTTTTATTAAAGTATCTCTCAGGTTCTTGTCGAAAAGAACCTTTTTTATTTTTTCCGCCATATCGTCAATATTCAATGGATTAAAATATATTGCGGCATCGCCCAAAATTTCCGGCAGACACGAAGTATTCGAAGAAACAACCACTACTCCTCTTTTCATGGCCTCCAGGGCCGGCAAACCAAACCCCTCGTAAAGAGAAGGAAAAACGTATAAACTGGCCCCTCTATATAGATTGTTCAGTCTGTTATCGTCAACGTAACCGGTAATTATGATTCTGTCCTCTTCTTTATAGGTATTCCCGCCGACCAAAACCAAAGAGTAATCCAAGTCCGTTTCTCGGATTATTTTTTTAAAAGCGGAAATCAATCTTTTTATATTTTTATGCGGGTAAAAATTTCCCACATAAAGTAAATATTTTTCAGTTAACTCCCTCATAAATAACTTTTGTTTTCTCCTTATTGATTTTATAAATTTCTAAAATGTCTTTTTGGGTGTGTTTCGAAACGGCAATTACTGCGTTTGCTTTTTTTATCGCGTTGGAAAAGCTCAAACGATAAAAAAAAATTTTCAACGGATTTTTGAATGGGGGGAAAATCCGCCAAATCAAGTCGTGAACGGTAATCACGATCTTATTTTTGGTTCTGTAAAAAAGCGGGAACGGCAAACAGGTAAAATGAATTATATCCAATTCCCAATTCTGTATTTTTTTGTCTACTTTAAGTGGCCACAAAAAATTGTGATTAATCGGTATTTTACGGAAATTAGGATTTCGAGGAATATAATCTTTTTCTCTGTCCTTGTTCAGAAAAATAAAATATTGGTTTGTTTTATCGATGTTTTCCAGATTTTTGATTAAATTTTCGACATACCTGCCAAATCCCTTATCTTTTGAGCCAAAAAATCTGGCGTCGATGCCGATTTTTTTCACTTCTTTCATATTTTTTTGAATACATCCAAAAATCCGTCCGCGGTTTTATCCCAATCGAATAATTTGGCTCGCCGCAAACCCTTTTCGATTAATGATTCTTTCAGTTCTCCGTCTTGAAGAATGTTTTTGATTGCAAAACCAATTTCATCAATGTTTTGCGGATCAAACATCACCGCCGAATCTCCCACGACTTCCGGTAAAGATGATTTATTCGAAACGGCCGTCGGAATACCGCAAGCCATTGCTTCAAGCGGCGGAAAACCAAAACCCTCGAAAAAACTCGGATAAACGAAAATTTCCGCCAAATTATATAAATAAGGCTTATCTTCTTCTTCAATAAACCCAGTAATAATAATATCCTCCCCGTACGGGGATTTTTCGATTTTCTCGAAAACATCTTTATACAGCCAACCTCTGTTTCCCGCTATTACCAATTTTAACTCCTTAAAATCAAAAAAGTTTTTCTTTTCGCCCCTTACCACGCCTTCGAAACCATCCCACTGAACCTCCAACGGAACTTTTGTTTCCTGTTTTTTTATTTTTTCGAATGCTTCAACCAGCCCCAAAATATTCTTCCTCGGTTCGATTGTCCCGAAATAAAGAATAAAACTATTCGGTAAATTATATTTTTCTTTTACTTTCAAAAATTTCGAGTCTGTTTTTTCTATCGGCCTGAATTCTTTACCGACCGCGGGATAAATAACCTTAATTTTTTCCCGAGGAATTCCATAAAGATTAACCAAGTCATTTTTGGTCGAATCGGATACGGCAATAATCAAATTCGCTTTTTTCGCCTGATTTTTGGGATAAATAAATTTATGCCAAAGCAACTTCAGAAAGGAAAAAAATTCCGGAAAACGAACAAAGGAAAGATCATGGAAAACAACAATTATCTTGGTTCCTCTGCTCACCGGCAAAAGTAAAAAATGGGGGCTTAAAAAAATATCTACCCCGCCGACAATTCTGTCGATTTTGGGAAATTTAAAGAAGCGCAAAAATAAATCAAGAATTCGGTTGGGAATTCTCAATGTCTTAATTTTAACGTTATTTAATTTCAGCCAATAATAATCAAGTTTCGGTTTTTTAAATCCATTACAAAATAACTTATAGGTAATGGATTTATCCTTCCCCAAAAGACCGGATAAAAGATTGACCGTATAGTTTTCCACTCCTGTTCTGGTCCCCTTAGCCAGAATTCTAATGTCTATTCCGATGTTCATGATATGCTTTTTCTATAAATTCTTTAATTTTTTTGCCGAAAATTTCTTTATCGAATTTCTTGGCATAAGCATGTATTTTGGAAGGATTAAACTTATCGGGGTTAAATTTTTTTATGGCACCAATCAGAGAATCTCTTTTTTGTTCGTCAAAAAATATGCCGGTTTCCCCCTCTTTAACGCTTTCCAGTGCCCCTCCTCCACGATAGGCAATCACCGGCCTCCCGCAGGCCATTGCCTCTACTGCCACAATGCCGAAGTCTTCCTCTTGAGGAAAAACCAAGGCTTGGCAATTTTGATAATATTCTCTCAACTTGCCATTATCTACGTCTCCCAAAAATTCAATGTTCCAATTAGCCATTTTTTTCAGTTTATTCATTTCCGGACCAGTGCCGATAATCTTCAGGGGGATTTCCAATTCATTGAAAGCATTGATTGCCAAATCAAAGCGCTTATAGACCAATAACCTTCCGACCATCAAAAAATAATTTTCAACTTTTTTCCCGGGAAAAAACTTATTGGCATCGACAGGTGGATAAATTACCGTTGCCTTGCTTTTGTAGTATTTTTCGATTCTTTTGGCGACAAACTCCGAATTACAAATAAATCTATCCACGCGAAATGCCGCCTCCCTGTCCCAGAGACGTAAATAATTCATAAAAAGAGGAACAAAAAATTTTACCCAAAAAGACATATTAAATTCCCGAACATATTTATGGCTATCGTCCCAGGCATAGCGTATAGGAGTGTGACAATAACAAATATGCAGCGTTTCCGGCTTGGTGATTACACCCTTACTGAAAGCGGCGGAATCGGAAAGAACCAAATCGTAATCCGATAAATCGAATCTCTCCACAGCCAAGGGCATAAGTGGCGGAAACAAACGGTGATGAGACCTGGCAAATGGAATTTTCTGCAAAAACGAGGCCCGGATTTCTCTTCCGGGCAAAATATTTTTAACCAAGTTAGGGTCGTAAACCAAAGTATAAATCGGAGCATTGGGGAAAATTTCCGCAAAAATTTCCAATACCTTTTCCGCCCCTCCGTACTGATTCAAATAATCGTGAACTAATGCTACTTTCATAAAATTAACAAGCTGATCGGTCTTTAAGCAGAACAACCAATGTCTTAAGTAAAATATAAATATCTTTAGATAAAGACCAGTTTTCGATATAATAAGTATCCAATTTCACCTCTTCTTCGAACGGCAGATCGGAACTTCCGCTAATTTGCGCCATCCCCGTCATTCCCGGCTTAACTAATAAAACTTTTTTGTGATGCTTTTCGTATTTTTCTATTTCATCGGGCTGATGGGGTCTTGGCCCAATAAGGCTTATCTCTCCCCTCAAAACGTTAATTAACTGCGGCAATTCATCGATACGGTATTTTCTCAAGAATTTGCCGATTTTGGTTATCCTCGGATCATTTTTCATTTTAAACAACGGCCCATCGTTTCTTTCGTTGTATTGCCACAGATCTTTTTTCATTTGCTCCGCGTCTTTTACCATGGAACGAAATTTATAAAGATAAAATTCCTTCCTTTGGCTTATTCTTTTCAGTTTTACGAAAATGGGTCCCTCGGAACCAAGCCTGATAAATATCGCAAAAATCAAGAAAAATGGCGAAAGAATTATCAGCCCGAGCAAAGAACCAATAAAATCCATACTTCTTTTTATTATTTTTCCCCAGCCGTCGAGTGGAGTCTTTTTTATTTCAATTAAGGGAACTCCGTCAAGGGTATTCATTTCGACATTCGTAGTCAATGTCTGGAAAAGATTAGGAACGAATTTGAAATCAATTCTCTGTTCTTCGCAAAAATCCAAAATTTCCAAAACATCGTTTCTTTCGTATTTATAACTGGCAAGAATAACTTCATCGGTATGCGTGCCCTCGCCGAAAATAAAATCCTTTATTTTATTGATATCTATGTCGGAAAAATGACGAATTATTCTGTATCCCAGCTCAGGATTGGTTTTTATCTCTTTTATTATTTTCTTGGTTATTCTGTCTTCTCCGATTACCACAACGTTGTGTGTTCCGACATTGTATTTTCCGACCAAATATCGCTGGAGTTTTTTAACGAAAAATCTTCCCAGGGAAACAAAAATTATGGCAAAAGTCCAGGCAACCAAAACAATGAAACGAGACTCAAAAAGTTCCCGACTGAAAAAGATATAAAGAATGACCACCAAAATGGTTGCCGAGACCGCGATCACTATCTGAAAAAATTCCTTGAATAGTTTTTTCTGCGCGCTAATCTTATAAAGCCCGGAAATCGCAAAAATCAAAACTCCGAAAACGGAAACCGCCAGTAATAAAAAAAAGTATCTTTCGAAGGGAAGATTTAAGGTAAATAAAACCGGTTTCCATTTAACGATAAGCGGGCTAACGCGCAAAAAATACGCGGCCATACCCGCAACTAAAAACATCAAGAAATCAACCGGAACCAATAATGCTCCAAAGATTAATTCTGATCTTTTCATTGCTTTTATTGTAACTCGGTTTTCGGTTAAAATCAATCGCCCCCTCTTGACTTTATTGAAATTTTATAATAGAATAACTCTGTCCCGACAAGTCGGATGATTGCTCCGAATTAATTCGGGGAGGAAAGTCCGAACACTCTCCTCGCATTGCGAGGAAACAACTTAACGGGTAACGCCCGTCGTCCGTAAGGATAGGGATGCGAACAGTGACGATGCCCTTAAGAAATTAAGGGAGTGAAACGGCTAAATTCCTAGGTGAGTGCAAGAACAAATACCTGGTGAAAGATGTTTATGATTTTTCGCCAGTGAAAGGTGGTTCGCTCGAGCCCAATGGTAACGCTGGGCCCAGATAAATAATCATCGCCCCGCAGTTGCGGGGTACAGAATTCGGCTTATAGGCTTGCCGGGATAATAAAAACATCGAGACAATATCTCGATGTTTTTATTTTTGTTTCTTGTTATTTATTTTTTGTGCTTATATTCCCGGCAATCCTTCGCTTATTCTCTTCGAGCCCAGCGCCCCATTGACCAATCTATCGGCTTCCCAGTTTTTTTCCCGAGGAATATGAATAAATTTTACGTCTCCGAAATCGATTTTTAAATTCCAGGTTTTAAGAAACAGTTGTTCGATTTTTCTATCCAAAATTTTGTATTTTCCATTCAATTGTTTAACCACAAATTCGCTGTCTGTCCTGATCTCGATTTCCATGGTTTTCGCTTTTTTCCCGCCGAAAAGAAGCTTTGCTTTCTGCAGAGCAAAAATTAATGATTCGTATTCTGCTTCGTTATTTGTGGCTCGGCCGATTTTTTCGGCATATTCTTTAATCATCTTTCCTTTTTCATCGGTTAATATCACTCCGATTGCCGCAGGTCCGGGATTTCCTCTTGAGCCACCATCGCAATAAATGATTGTTTTCATAATTATTTAAGCGAGGATTTATTTTACACCGAGATGTTTTAAGCAATCCGATAAATTTTTGTAGACTCTTCGCAGCTCCGACTCGGTTGATTCTTTATTTTATGATGAATCGTGTTGTCGGAGCGAGAAAAAGAAGCGCCTGGGGAAAAACATTATTAATCAACTGTTCGGCGACTTCGTGTCGGAAAAAATTTGATTGGATTGCGGTTAGACGTACGTTCGGACGAATAAACCAGGGTTAAGATTTCTTCAAATCAATAATTTTAAGCTGTAATTCCCTGGTTCCGTTCCATTCATTGGCAATCATCTCAAAAACAATATCCACCTTTTCCCCTAATTTAATTTTATCACAGAAACCAGCTAAACCAAAGCCAATTGCCTTAAGTCTTTTCATTCCGTTTTCGGCTTCTTTTTCCAGAGACATTTTCAGGTGACAGCCATTCGAACCCACGCTTTTCATCTCGGTTATTTTCACCTCTTTAAGTAAAAACAGTGGGGCGGGATTGCCTTCGCCGAACGGGGCCAATTTTTCCAATTGTTCAAAAGTAACCCAATTCAATTCGTTAATATCGATATCCGCATCAATATGAAGGTAGGGGGTTATTTCTTCGACTTTAAGCTCGCGATTGCTGTATTTTTCCATTGCTTGATGAAAGTCTTTCAGGTTTTTATTCAAAATCCTAAAGCCCGCTGCTCCGTAATGCCCCCCAAATTCAATCAAAAATTTCTTGCATTTCGTCAAAGCTTTTACCACATTGAATCCAGGAACCCCCCTTACCGAACCAATACTGTAATCTTTCATTTTTTGATAGATAAAACACGGAAGACAAAACTCATCAGTCAATTTCTGGGCAACTAAACCAACAATTCCCGCTATCCAGGTTTCGTCTCCTTCGAAAATTATTTTTCTTTTCGAAGAATAACCTAAAACTCTGTTTCTCGCCTCTTTCAAAATTCTTTCCGTTGTTCTTTGACGCTCCTGATTTTTTTGCTCCAATTTCAAAGATACTTCTCGCGCATTATCTTCAGTTATGGCGGTCAAAAGTTTGTATGCGGTAGCGCCATGGTCAATTCTACTTGCCGCGTTCAATCTCGGACCCAGGATAAACCCCAGGGTATAAGTATTTAAATTCGTTTCGAGGGTTTGAGGATTAAAAACAGGTTTAACTCTGGCAATTTTCATCAATTCCCTCAAACCGATCCTTCTGGTTTGGGATAGCACTATCAGACCGTATCTTACTAGTGTTCTGTTTTCTCCCAAGAGCAACATCGAATCGGTAACCGTGGCAATGGCAACCAAATCGAGAAGCCATTTTTCTTCCTTGATTGGAATTTTCTTGGTTTTGAAAAAAGCCTGCAAAACTTTGAAGGCAACACCGGTTGCCGCAAGATCCTTAAACGGGTATTTGTCTTTCTTCTGCTTGGGGTCAATTATGGCTACCGCGGGCGGAAGCTTCTTGGGAATTTCGTGATGGTCAATAATAATTACATCCATTCCCAGCTTATTGGCCAGCTTTACTTCTTCAAAATCGGTAATTCCGCAATCGATGGTCAAAATCAGTTTTACTCCCTTTTTGGCGATTTCTTCGATTGCTTTAAAATTCAAACCATAGCCTTCTTTGTTTCTGTCCGGTATGTAAATATCCTGTTCGATATTAACGGACTTCAGAATCTCGCTCAAAATAACTCCGCCGCAAATTCCGTCCGCATCATAATCGGCAAAAATAACCACCTTTTCTTTTTTTACTGCGGCCTGGTTGATTCTTTTGATAACCGGTTTTATGTCTTTCAATAAAAACGGATCGTGAAGATCCTGTTCGTAATCGGGATTAAAAAACTCGTCAATCGATTTTTGATTTCTTAATTCCCTATCCCAAAGTAATTGCAGGGTAATCTTCAAATATTCGGGAAATTTATCAAAAAATTCTTTTGGAGCTCTTTTGTTTATTTTCCAAATTTTATTCATTGTTCAAGTGCTTCTATCCCCGGCAATGTTTCGTTGGCCAAGTAATCCAACATTGCCCCACCACCGGTAGAAAGATAACTGAATGCTTTTTCTTTTTTAATTTCATTAATAAAGGCTATAGTGTCTCCCCCACCAACAACCGAATAGGCTCCGCTGTGATGGATCGCCTCCACTGACTCTATCGAACTCTTATCAAAAGGTTTTTGCGTGGTGAGTCCTAATGGCCCATTCCAAACAATGGTTTTTGCCCCCTTAATCAGACTTGCGAATAAATCGATTGTTTTTAAACCGATATCCAGTGCTTTTTCGCCTTTTTTTAGATTGCCGACTTCCCCATAATACGCTCTCTTTCCATCCCAAATACCCAAATCAATCGGCAAAAACAGTTTTGGATTTTTCAGATTAATTTTGTCTACATCGGAAAAAGATTCTTTGTCGATTGTCGAATCTGCCATATCGAAACCCTGCTTGGCGAAAATCGTATTCGCCAAGGCCCCACCGATTAAAACCCTGTCGGCAATATGCAAAAATTTATTGATTACTTTTATTTTGGTGGATATTTTTGCTCCGCCGATAATCGCAATTAATGGTTTTTGCGGATGAAATAAAATTTTATTCAATTCTTTAATTTCTTTTTCCAGACAAAAACCGGCAACCGATGGCAGATAATTCGGAATTCCGACAATCGAAGTATGTTCGCGATGACAAACCGAAAATGCCTCATTTACAAAAATGTTTCCCAGTTTCGATAATTCCTGGGCGAATTCAGCCGAGTTTTTTTCCTCGCGTGTATCGAATCTCAAGTTTTCGAGCATTAAAATATTTCCTGGTTCTATGGTCTCCGAAATTTTTTCGACTTGTTTGCCGGAAATCTTTTCCACAAAGACAATCTCTTTCTTTATCAATTCCCCCAATCTTTTTGCCGTGGGCCGAAGAGAATATTTTTTCAATTTTTTACCATCCGGCCTGCCGAGGTGAGAAATTAAAACAATCCTGCATTTATTTTTGATTAAATACTCAATTGTGGGTAAGCTTTCCCTGATTCTGAAATCGTCTTCGACGTTTCCATCTTTATCTAACGGTACATCAAAATTAACGCGCACTAAAGCGCGTTTATTTTTTAAATCAATATCTTTTAAGGTTTTAATGTT
>JAUYCU010000032.1 GCA_030692145.1 bacterium | reverse complement strand
GGCCGAAAATCAAAACGTGGACGTCCAGTACAACTTCAACGATTATCTGCCGAAGTACGAGAAATTCGTGATTTGCGAAGATGAAGAAACCGGTACAATCTACCTGAACGAGAAAAACTTCCCTTATCAAACAGGCGACAGTGTCTGGCTGAAAAAACAGCGTTCACTGCAGACGAGTTGGACAGGAATTCAGTTCAATGTTGGTCTGGAAATCAGAATCTGGAAAAACCTCCGGCTCGGCGCGGATTACTATCGGAGCAGAAAACTTCACGTCAATGTCTCGGAAAACACCGAAGACATGTATTTCAAAGAGGTAAAATACCTCGGCTATTATTCGACTGCCGACGAATCGCTGATTTCCTGCCCGCCCAAATACCACAGGTATTGTCTGGAATTGAACCGTCGGGCACTCGAAAGACAAACCGAATACACTATCATGTCCCAGGAAATACACTTGCTTCTGCGCTATTACCTGAATATCGGCAGATTTTCTTTGGCTCCTTCCTTCGGCATTGCTGACCAGCAATTCCTTATAAAAACGACGAATAACACCGTCTCAACCGTTCTTTACCCGTGGAAAGACAAAGTTATCTCGCAAACCGAGCGCACGGAATACAAAACCGAAAAAGATAACTATCAGGTCGCTCTGACTGGCAAATTCGCCGTTGAATACAAATTACTATCACCATCTGTGCGCATCGCTGCCGAAGTTTCATATCAGAAATTCCCCGAACAAAAACTGATTCACGAAAGTACGATTTCTCCTAATCTGAATTTCGATTTTGGAAGCAAGCCGCTTCGAGGAAGCGTCGCACTGAAAATCGCTTTTTAGTACCTTATCTTAACAACAAAGGGACGTTCCCATGAACGTCCCTTTTTATTTTTTTCCGCGCCAAGAATAAATATAAAGAACCTCGCGGAAACCGCGAGGTTCTTGGTTGGCAAAAACTATTTACCGAGCTCGAGAATCAGTTCAATATAGTCCCCAAATCCCTGGGGATTTTTCTGATAAAGGTCGTGGATTTTCCTCCACTTTTCGAGTTCATTTTCGAACTCTTTCTTTTGTCTCTTGAGATCTTCGATCTCGGCCTGCGCATCCTTGATGTCCTGGGCGCGCATTTCGGACTTCTTGTCGCAGGAAGCAATCTCTTGCGAGACCTTTTCCAGGTGGATGGAAATCTTCATCTTCCATTCCTCGGAAGTGAGTTTCTTCCTGGGCGCCTGAAGCACAGGTTTCTTCACTTTCCCGACATTCTCTTTGCCGGGCCTTGCCGCCTTATACACTCCCTTACAAAAACGCTTAAGAAATCCCTTCTTCGCGAGTCTGGGAAGTGTATTCCCCAGAGTTCTTTTGTCTCCCTGGTAACCTGCTTTCAACAGGTCTCCCGGAGAAAAAGTCTTTGTGCCGATCTGCTTCTTGACGAAAACAAGAATCGACTTCTCGGTTTTGCCTAAACCATTTTTCCTCATTTTAGATATACCTCCTTATAGATATAGATTTTGAGGAATTATCAGTATAACAGATTATAAAAACATTGTCAATATATTTGCTTTGATTTATTGTTTTTTAAAAAATGATATAAAAGCCCCGACCAAGTCGGGGTTTTGAATTTTTTTAAGGTTTGGTGAGAATTTCTTTCAAACGTTTTTCGCCAATTTTTTTGGCATCGATAAGCGACGAACCGGGAGCTTTTCCGATTGTTTCATGGGTTATTTGCTCGATAAGCTTTTCACAGGGACGTAATTCCGAGGGCTTGTCTCTGCCTACTTTTACTTCATACCTTACCGCGCTGCTGTTGAAAACAATCTGAATAAATGCTCTAAATGTTCTGGGACTTACTCCCTTTATACTGGGCTTTTTCTTCTTCAATGGTTTTTTCTTTCCTTCCTTCTTTTTGTGATTGAATTTTTCAAGCTTACTCTTCGAGACATATACGTCTCCCAATGTCTCGGTTCTGTGCCCTTGCACGCTACCGATTCTCGTTCTGATAAAAGAACCTCCTAATTTCATTCTTCCTCCTTGTCCCGCATTAATTTTGCCGGGGCATCAATTTTGATATTTTATATAAAGAACAGCTTTAAATAATTCTTGCCCAATCTTAGCTCTTAAAATTTCAAACGTCAATTACTCTTCAAATGCGCTTCGAAATCTATCCAATTCGCAAGGTCAGCTTGGCTTTGTACATATCCAAATAATATTATTCCGCTGCCTTTATGAATTCCTAAATGCAAGTGTTTTCTTTCACCGTCGGTTTCCGTACTGTAGCCATTACCCAAAATCGCCAATGTTTCTCCTTTTGTAATATAATCTCCGACTTTCTGTTTTGCGCTGGCCAATTTTATATGCCCGTAAATTATTGTAACTGCCTGATTTTCCAAATTGCACTCCTGAACCAAAACTCCGCCGTACTCCGATATCGTTCTCTTTGCTGCCAAATTTCCGCTGCAAATCGCGAAAACTTGAATATCCGTATTTTCTTCACCCGAAAAAATTTCGTAATCCACGCCCGTATGATACCCTAAAAATCTCTCGGGTTGAACCGGGGAATTCTCGGGAGAAATTTTTATACCGAATGGTTTTTTGGTCACTCTTTCCCTGGCACGCACCAAGGGAATATCCACTTTTTTATCCGATTCTGATGGATTATTATCGGTTACGACGGGTTGTTGGCTTTGTTGTTGATTTTGCTTGGCTTGATTCGTGGATTTTTGAAAAATCAGAATACCGACTACGATAATTCCGATTGCAAAAACAGCTAAAACAATCAAATATATTTTTCTCATATTTTCATTTCTTCAATTTTTTCGTCAACGCGCTGCTGGATTGAACCTTTCCGCCGCCAACTCCGAAAACCATTTTGATATTATATTTTTTGCAAACTTTTGCTTCGGGGATATTTCCGAGCGTTTTGTCTCCTCCCTTAGAAAAAATATCCGGTTTCAATTTTGCCAGAGTTTTGCAAACCGATTGGTCTTTATCAATACAGGGAATTACCTTATCTATGTATTTTATGCTTTCCAGAACTTCTTTCCTTTCTTTAAACGGCATAAATACAAAACCTTTCTTTCTTTTCAGAAATCCATCTGAATTCAAAATTGCGTAAAGTCTATCTCCCAGTTTCTTGGCTGCCTTAAATTCCCTGATATGACCGATGTGTACGGGATCGTATCCGCCGGAAACCGCGACAATTTTCAGTTTCTTTTTCATGATTTTATTATACTTTGTCCTTCCGTAGTTCACAAGAACGAAGGAGGACCACAAAAATCAAAAACCCTGCAAAATGCAAGGGCTTTAATAGATTAAATTTCTTCATTCTTTTTTTCTCTTTTTCTTTTAACTCGATTAAGCCAAGTTACGGGTGAAAACCGAAGCAAGCTTTTAGCTATTCTGGCGCTTCTTTTATTTTTGACCTCTTGTTTCCCTTTGTATTTGTGCAATTCTTGCTGAAGCTTGTCTTTTACTTC
>JAUYCU010000073.1 GCA_030692145.1 bacterium | reverse complement strand
TTCATACGGACCCATAAACATTTCATACAAACGAATTGTATCCGCGCCGTATTTTTTCACCACATCATCGGGATTAATCACATTGCCGAGAGATTTGGACATTTTTTTGCCGTCGGCAGCTAAAACCATTCCGTGTGAACGTCTGCTTTTATATGGTTCGTTGTAAGGAACAACACCAATGTCGTATAAAAACTTATAAACAAAGCGAGAATACAAAAGGTGAAGTGTAGTATGTTCCATCCCGCCATTATATAAATCAACGGGCATCCAATATTTAAGTTTTTTCATGTCCGTCAGTTTCTTGTCGTTTTTCGGGTCACAATATCTGATGTAATACCAATTCGAACCTGCCCAATTGGGCATGGTGTCGGTTTCCCGTTTTGCTGGTCCTTTGCATGTTGGACACTTTGTATTTACCCATTCTTTGATTCCTGCCAGCGGTGATTCGCCAGTATCTGTAGGTTTATAATTTTTAACATAAGGAAGCTTAATTGGCAAGTCTTTTTCCGGAATCGGAACTACGCCGCATTTTTCGCAATGAATAATCGGAATCGGCTCGCCCCAATAATGTTGGCGCGAAAATATCCAGTCGCGCAGATGATAATTGATTGTCTTTCTACCTAATTTATTTTTAATCAGCCAGTCGGTAATTCTTTGGATTGCTTGTTCGGATTTCAGGCCATTAAATTCTCTGGAATTAACCAGGGATCCATAATCGACAAACGCTTCTTTGGAAATATCCCCGCCCAAGACAACTTCTCTAATCTTAATTCTGTATTTCTTAGCAAATTCATAATCCCTTTTATCGTGTGCGGGAACAATCATTACTGCTCCCCCGCCATAAGTGGCAATCACATAATCCCCAATCCAAACCGGAACTTTCTCGTTGTTTAGGGGATTAATCGCAAAAATTCCTTTCAATTCAACTCCGGTTTTTTCTTTTTCAAAATCCATCCTTTCAAGTTCAGATTTATTTTTCGCATTTTTTATATATTCTTCAACTTCTTTTATATTTAATATTTGATTTTTGATATTTGATATTAGTTCGTGTTCGGGTGCAAATATCAGGGCCGTCACCCCGAAAATAGTATCAATTCGCGTTGTAAACACGGGAATTTCGAATTTCAAATTTTGAATTTCGAGCTTAAAATTAATGGTTGTGCCTTCAGAGCGGCCAATCCAGTTTATTTGCTGGCTCTTGATTCTTTCCGGATAATCGACTTTCTTCAAGTCGTCAATCAATCTGTCAGCGTAAACGGTGATTTTCAAAACCCATTGCCTTTTTTCGCGTTTCTCGGTTTCCGCTCCACATCGGTCGCATTTCCCGCCAACAACCTCCTCATTGGCCAAACCGATTTTACAGCTTGGACACCAGTTAATCGGCATTTTTGCCTGATATGCCAGTCCTTTTTTAAAAAATTGAAGAAATATCCATTGCGTCCATTTATAATATTTCGGGTTAGTGGTATTGATTTCTCTCGACCAATCAAAAGATAAACCCACGCTTTTTAATTGTTTTCTGAAGTTGTCGGTATTTTTCTTGGTAGCATCAATCGGATGAACACCTGTTTTTATAGCATAATTTTCAGTAGGTAAACCAAAAGCGTCCCATCCAATCGGATATAAAACGTTGTGTTCCTGCATTCTTTTTTTTCTGGCAACCGCATCTAGGGCGATATAAGAACGAAGTTGACCTATGTGAAGACCCGCGCCCGAAGGATAAGGAAATTCGACTAGGATATATTGTTTTTTCTTTTTATCAAAATCCTTGGCTTTATTTAGGCCAAGTTTTTCCCATTTCTTTTGCCAATTACCTTCTATTTTTTGAGGATTATAGTCCATAATATTATTATAAGCTAAGTTTCGAATTACGTCATTCGGTCGAAATGGAAATAAACCCCCATTCCTCCCTCAATGGTAATTATAGCAAATTAAACAACTCTTTGGCGTTTTGGGTGGTTTGTTCCGCGACTTTTTCAAAACTTACTCCTTTTATCTCCGCGATTTTTCGAGCGACATATTCGACGTATTTGGGTTCATTTCTGACTGGCTTGCCCTGAGCTTGTCGAAGGGGTTCAGGTGCCAGATAAGGGGCATCGGTTTCGATTAAAATTCTGTCCAATGGCGTATTTTTGATTACTTTATCATAATCACGCGCATAGGTAATTAAACCCGTAAAACTGATATAAAATCCCAGTTTCAGATATTCTTCAGCATAAGACCAACGACCCATATAGCAGTGTAGTACGCCCCTAAGTTCAGAGTTCGATGTTCGATGTTTTTTAATTATCTTTAATATTTCCGGAAATAGACGGCGGGAATGGATAACGACAGGCTTATTCACTTCTTTTGCCAATTCCAGATGCTTGATAAAAACTTCTTGCTGCAGTTTTTGCGCTTTTTCATCGCTTTCACAAAATGCGTAATCCAGTCCGGTCTCGCCAATCGCCACAACTTTTCTATTTTTTGCCAGTTTTAAAAATTTGTCGTAATCAAATTCTTCTCTTTCTCTTTTTTCCCCCGCCTTCGTCAAGACTTCGGCGGACAAGCAGCCCGTAACGTCGTGCGGATGCAGGGCGACCGTTGCATAGACTCCCTTTTTATATTTTTGCGTAATCTTGATTACCTCCTGCGAGGTTTTGTAATTTACTCCGATATTAATAATTTCGATGCCATTTTTCAGGCATCGTTCTATGATTTCATCCCGGTCGCTATCGAAATCCTTAAAATTCAAATGACAATGAGTATCGATTAACATTATTGTAATCGCGGAAATAATATTTCCGATTTGCCGGTTTTAAGCTGGTTTTTTATTTTTTCGCTGGTTTCGGGTAAAAACGGCGCAATTAAATCGGCAATTTCGGAAATACAATAAAGCAAATTAGACAAAACAGTTTCCAATTTTTTCTTGTCGGTTATTTGCCAGGGCTTATTCTCTTCAATGTATTTGTCGCAAAACCCGATTAATTTCCAAATTTCTTCCAGTGCTTCGAATAATCTAAAATCCTGCATATCTTTCTCGTAGACTTCTTTAACTCCCTTGATTCTTTTTTCGATTTCTTTTTCGGATTTTCCGTCTTTAATGCCGTATTTATTCGCCAGAGTCAAAACTCTCGCAACCAAATTTCCCAGACCATTTGCTAAATCGGAATTATATTTTTCGACAAATTTTTCTTTTTTGACGTCACCATCCTGACCAAAGGGAAATTGCGACAACAGAAGATAACGCGTTGCATCAACACCAAACTTATCAACTATCTCGCTTGGATCAATCACATTGCCAATAGTTTTAGACATTTTTTGGCCATTAAAAGTAAAAAATCCGTGAATAAACTCTCTTTGCGGAATATTCTTTCCCGCAGCCAAAAGCATTGCTGGCCAGAAAATCGCATGGAATTTCAGAATATCCTTGCCCAATACATGAATTACTTTCCCCTTTTCCCAGTATGTATCAAATTCTTTTGTCCCGTTTCCGGTACAGTAATTCAAAAGTGCATCAACCCATACATATACAGTCTGATTTTCACCAAAAGGTAAATCTATGCCCCATCTCACTTTTTCTTTCTGGCGAGAAATGGAAAAATCTTCGAGCCTTTGTTTAAACAAACCCAAAACTTCTTTTTTGGCAATTTCCGGTTGTATTAATAATTGGTCTTTAGAAATTAATTTTTCGATTTTTCCAAGATAATTAGTAAGTTTGAAAAAATAATTTTTCTCCGCAATTTTTTTCGGTTCGGTTTTATGATCAGGACACTTGCCGTCAACCAGATCTTTTTCCGTAAGAAATTTCTCACAACCCACGCAATACAAACCTTCATATTCTTTCTCGTAAACCGCATTTTTATCTTTCAATTCTTTCAAAAACTCTACAACTTTTTCTTCGTGAATTTTATCCGTTGTCCTGATAAAGTAGTCATATTCTATGCCCAGTTTTTCCCAAGCGATTTTATATGCTTCGCTGTTATCATCGCATAATACTTTCGGATTTTTGCCCAATTTTTCCGCGGATTCGGCAACTTTCGCTCCGTGTTCATCAGTTCCAGTCAGAAAAAATACCTCATTCCCCTGTATCCTGAAAAATCGTGTCAAAACATCAGCCGCGACTGTAGTGTAGGCATGTCCCCAGTGAGGTTTATCATTCACGTAATATATCGGGGTTGTAATTAATATTTTATTTTTCATGTTTGTTGTTTACTACAATTACAAATTCTCCCCTTGGTTCGATTTTGGGGATAATTTCGCTGATTTTTCCCCTGTAAATTGTCTCGAATTTTTTGGTCAGTTCACGTCCGACAACTATATCAAATTCGCCGATATTTTTCAATTCATTCAAGGTCTTAATGATACGGTGCGGGGATTCGTAAATTACGATCGGGTATTTATATTCACTAAGTTCTTTAAAAAATTTCTGTCTGCCTTTTTTATGTGGCGGAAAACCCATAAACACAAATTTATCCATTGGAAAGCCGGAAATACTCGCTGCGGAAATTATCGCGCTCGGCCCAGGAACAGGAATAATTTCGGCAATATCTTTAACTTCTTTAACCAGCTTATTCCCTGGGTCGGAAATTCCGGGAGTCCCGGAATCAGAAACCAAAGCCAAATTCTTGCCTTGTTTTAATAATTCTTTGATTTTTTCAATCTTATTGAGGTTACTATGCTGATGATAGCTTTCAACCGGTTTTTCGATGCTATAATGTTCGAGTAGTTTTTTGGTCACTCGCGTATCTTCACACAAAATCAAGTCAACTTCTTTCATGGTTTCCAGTGCTCGGAAGGTTACATCTTTCAAATTCCCGATTGAAGTAGCAATTATGTATAATTTGCCCATAGCTTTACTTTATCAATAATTTACTTCGTTGTTAAGTTCTTTTGATTTATAATGTAAATATAAATATAAATATGATTTTAACTCCTCACCTTTTAATCGGTGCGGCAATCGGGGCCAAGACCCATAATCTTGGCTTAATTGTAATCCTGGCACTTCTTAGCCATGTTATTCTAGATAGAATACCGCACTGGGATTATCCCACGTCAGGAATAAAATACTTTCGCCAAACCAAAAACTTCAAAACATTATTTATTGATTTTCTGAAAATCGCAATCGATGCTTTGTGTGGAATTTTGATAGTAATTTTCCTGGCACAAAAAACCAATCAACTGAATAATTGGATGTTTATTCTGCTCGGAATATTTTTTGCCGTCCTGCCCGACATCTTTCTTTTTGCCAGTAGAATCTTATGCTCCGAAAAGACTGCCGATAAATATACGAATTTCCACCATAAATTTTTCCATGGCCCCAAAACAGAAAAGGAAGGCAAAATCACCTTCCTTGGTCTGACTACCGAAATTCTGATGATTATACTGACAATTCTCGTTTTCTTTTCTTGATTAAATCTTTTAAAAATTCCGCGAAAACGGCAGTCAGAGGAACCGATAAAATCATTCCCGGAATTCCACCCAGCTTTCCGCCGATAAGTAGTGCCAAAATCACAACAATGGGATTAAGACCAACAACTTTTCCAATAACCAAGGGGACGATCAAATAATTTTCTATTTGCTGAACCGCAAAGTAAAGAATAATTACCCATAAGCCTAAAACCGGTGCTTGTAAAAATCCAATAATTATTGCCGGAATTGAAGCCAAAACAGGTCCAATATATGGAAAGATTTCAAAAGCTCCCGCTATAATCGCCAAAATCAGGGCATACTTAACATCAAGAAAATAAAGCCCGACATAAACCATGCTTCCGACAATCAATCCGAGAAATAACTGGCCCTGTAACCACCTACCCAGTTTTTTTTGCGCCCTTTCCCATAAATCCAAAAGGTAATCACGGTAGTGTAATGGAATTATCGCCGTCAAAACCCGCTGAATTCCCTTCTTTTGAACGGAAATGTAAAAAGAAATAACTAAAATCAGAAAAAAGGAAAAAACGCCGCCGAATACATTTAAAGCAGTAGAAAACAAATTAGACGTGGAACCCTTTAAGAAATCACGGACATTGTTTAAAAGAACGGTAAGCTGGTCGATAAAACGCTGATATTTGGAAAAGTGTTCTTTAAGGCTTTGAAATTTAACTGTCAGTTTTTCTACATAATCCGGAAAATTGGAAGAAAGTTTTTCAATATCTTTGGCAATTGAAGGAACTACCAAGTAAAGCAAAAATGTGATAATTCCAAAAAAAAGAACATAAACAATCAGAGTCCCGATTACGCGCGGGATTTTTATTTTCTCCAAAACATTAACAATGGGCGTTATTGCTGAAGCGATAATCAGAGCAAAAATAAAAATTACGATAATATCACGGATTAAATACAGAAAAACCAGAAAAAGTATGATAAATATCACCCTCACGATAGTGCTCGAAGTTATATTTATGGTTTGTATTTTTTTCTCGGGCATGGTTTTCAAATTTTTATTATTTTTTCGAATTTCGATTTGTCTTTAAACGGTCCGATTAGTGCCAAATTCAGTTTTTCCGGCCTAAATATATCTTTTGCTACCCTTTGAATGTCTTTTGCTGTCACTGCTTCTATTTTAGCAAATATCTTGTCAAGGGTCAAAATCCTGTTTTCCATAAGTTCTTGATTGGCACAGAAAGAAGCCTGGGCGTCGGAAGATTCCATTCCCAGAATTGCACCGCCCTTTATATAATCTTTGGCCTTCCTGAGTTCTTTTGTGGAAATTTTTCTGTTTTTAATTAATTTAAATTGATTTAAGATTTCTTTTATTGCCTCATCAATCTTATCATTGTTTACTCCCGCCTGAGTCAATAAAAAACCGGCATCCAGGTCAACGTTGTTGTAAACCCAAACATAATACGCCAATCCCTTTCTTTCCCGAACCGAAATCCACATCCTTGAACTCATTCCGCCACCAAGCACGGCACTAAGAACCCTTAAAACATATTTATCTTTATGAAAATTATTGTATGCCCTAACTCCTAAACAAAGGTGTGTCTGGTCGGTGTTTTTGTAATGCAGTAAAATTTCCGGCTGTTTCTGGGAAAAAACGACCCGTCCCCTTCCTCCTGGTTTTTGGATGTTTATTTTTTTGAATTTCTCCTCGATTTTTTTCTTCAATTTTTCGACGCCACCGATGTTTCCGGCAACACAAATAACCGTATTTGTGGCGGAGTAGTGATTTTCGAGGTAATTTGTAAAATTATCTCTTTTAAACTGCTTCACGCTTTCTTTTTCTCCTGAAATCAACCATCCGGCCGGTTGATCGCCATAAAGTAATTTATCCCATAAATCGGAAACATACCTCTTGGGATCATCTAGGTACATATTTATTTCTTCAATAATCACTCCTTTTTCTCTTTCTATTTCCGTAGATTCAAGTTTGGAATTCAAAAAAATATCAGAAACCCAATTCAATGCAACGTCCAAATGCTTACTATCTACTTTTGCCCAATAACCGGTATTTTCCTGACCCGTAAAAGCATTGTATTCTCCGCCAATTTTATCCAATGGCTCGATTAATTTCGCGGTACTCGGCCTTTTCTTTGTCCCCTTAAAAAACATGTGTTCTAAAAAATGCGAAATGCCGTTGATTTCTTTT
>JAUYCU010000068.1 GCA_030692145.1 bacterium | reverse complement strand
CCCAATCTTCGGACCAATTGTTTTATCGCATACCAAAAAGCGATTTAAGGTCTGGAATGACTGGCGAATCAAGAACAACCTGAAAACCTACCGCGAATTCAAAAGAGAATTAGAGGAGGGAAAATGAAAAACAGAGGATTGGTTTGGTGCCAATCCTTTTTCTGTTTTAAATTACTATTTTATATTGTATAATGGGATAATGGCCGAAAATAATAAAATCAGAGTAAGGATAGCGCCTTCGCCAACTGGTTTGTTTCACGTCGGAACAGCCAGAACCGCTTTATTTAACTACCTCTTTGCCAAAAAGAATAAGGGTAGTTTTATTTTGCGTATCGAAGATACGGATAAGGAGCGCTCGGAAAAAAAATACGAAAAAGATATTATGGATGGCTTGACTTGGCTCGGAATGAAATGGGACGAATTATATTATCAAAGCCAAAGAACAAAAATTTACGAGAAATATTTACAAAAACTTCTCGATGAAGAAAGGGCTTACAAAAAAGAAATTATCTGGTTCAAGAATCCGAATAAAAAAGTGGTTTTTCAGGATTTAATCCGGGGCAGAGTAGAGGTAGACAGCTCGGTTCTCGGAGATTTTTCCTTAGCCAAAGATTTAAAAACCCCTTTATATAATTTCGCGGCTGTTGTTGACGATCACGAAATGAGCATCAGTCACGTTATAAGAGGTGAGGACCATATCACCAACACCCCGAAACAAATATTGGTTTACGAGGCATTGGGATGGAAACCGCCGCAGTTCGCCCACCTGCCGTTGATTTTAGGACCCGATCGCTCCAAATTAAGCAAAAGACACGGCGCGACCTCTCTAAATGAATACAAAAACCTCGGTTATTTACCCGAGGCGATTGTGAATTTTTTGGCACTGCTCGGCTGGAATCCCGGAGACAATAGGGAATTATTTACTCTCGAGGAACTGACAAAAGAATTTTCTCTGGAAAAAATCCAAAAAGGCGGAGCAATCTTCAATATCGAAAAACTTAATTGGTTTAATAGCCATTACATCAAACAACTGAATCTCAATGAATTAACCGAATTTTGTATTCCTTATTTAATCGAAGAAGGCTTAATCAAACCGAATTTTAAAATAGAACAGTATCCACCGGCATACGGTGGCTACGATTTGAAACAAAAATATTTTATCGGGAAATCAAAAGAAGAAATTTCCGTTGAGAAATTGAAAAACATCATCGGATTGGAACAGGAAAGAATCGAGGCATTGTCTGAAATAGGGGAGATGACCGAATTTTTCTTTATTGAACCAAAATATAAACCAAGCTTATTAATATGGAAAGAAACAAAAAAACCGGAAATTATCAAATCGATGAAAATACTAGGTTCAATATTGTGCGACGTTAAACCTGTGAATTTTACAGCTGATAAACTTAAAGAAATTTTAATGCTCGAGGCGGAAAAATGCCTATCTACTGACGGAAAAACAGACAGAGGAAGATTATTGTGGCCATTAAGAGTGGCTTTAAGCGGAAGAGAAAAATCTCCCGGGCCATTTGAAATCGCGGAAATTTTAGGAAAGGAGAAGACGCTAAAGAGAATAGAGGCAGCCAAAAAGTTATTGAAGAAATGAAAAATATAATACTGATAATTCTTATATTGCTTTTTATTACCGGCTATATGCCGCTTACGGCCTTAAGCCAGAGCACTATTTTAATTGAAGAACTGAAAGCGCAAATTTCAAGCAAAGAAGAAGAAATCAAGAGGCTGGAAGAACAGGCGGCCGCATACAAAAAAGAACTGGAAGGCGCGCAAAGCCAGAAA
>JAUYCU010000050.1 GCA_030692145.1 bacterium | reverse complement strand
AAAAGATGAGTATTTTAGGAAAAGTTCTTTCGAAAGTGCGAGCCAAATCGGTTTCTGACGAAAAGTTCACCGTAATCATCGACGGCAAAGAATACGATCGTTGCGTCATTTGCAGGGAACCTACTGATGTTTTGACATCCACGCCTATTGACCAACGGCTTTATCACGTGGAAGGAGCCGGACAGCTCGATAAGAAATGTTTCGATGGGCTATATTTAGCCGCAAGTATTCCCTCGATGACAATGATCTGATAAGAGGAAGGCGCGCATTCGGCGGCTTGCTTCGGCAAGCCGCTTTTTTATTTAATCCTACTCCCCGCTTCGCCTCTTAAATTTGGAAAAAATCCGATTTGGGGATAAAATTAAAGCATTATGGCATATCCTTATACTTATAAATTGGATTTTCCGTTCAAAAAATGGCGGGTAAACAGCTATAAATTTAAACAAAAAGCCATTTACGACAAAAAAGACTGGGGCCTGCATCTGGGTGAGGATTGTAATATCGGAGCAGGAACAGCAATTAAATCCATTGGCAAAGGAAAAGTAATCTATTCCGCCCTCCACGCAAGTAAAAAAAGCCCCAAACAAGGCGGTTATCGCAATTGGGGCAATATCATTATTATCGCCCACAAAAATCCGAAAACAAAAAAAGTATTTTTCTCCCTTTACGGCCATTTGGGCAAAAGATTGGTCAGTGCAGGCGACAAAGTGAAATCGGGGCAAAGAATTGGAACAGTTGGCCCTGCATGGTCGCAAAGAAACGGGTGGTGGGAAGACAGCCATCTTCATCTCGGTGTGTGTTTTTGCCCCGAATGGAAGAAAAAAGTATTTCCCGGTTATTGGAAAAAGGGCCAGAAAAGAACAAAATTGAATTATTGGTTCAGCCCAACCGAATTCATAAAAAAATATATTAGGATTGACAAAATTTGAGCGTAGGTATATAATAAAAAAAGAATCCGCAGCCGTAAATGCAATGCAGACGGCGGGATTGGAGGACAATATGGCAAAGCGACCCGATAACGGAATCGTAGATTCAATTCCGCAACTCGGACGCACGTTGTTCGTGAAAACGGCGGACGATGGTATGACGATTACGTGTGGCCAAGTGATCAGCTGCCGGTTGTGTGAAGACGCCTGCACGGGAAAGCGGTCTATCCGCGTGAGCACGACCCTGTTCCAGGATGAATTCGATATCTTCCCTGCGGATGACGTCTATATTCCGCGGCTTCATTTTTCTAAGTAGCTCGTCCTTTATTAACAGCGCCAACCACCTCAAAAAGAGATCATAACGTGGTCTCTTTTTTCGTTTTAAATTGACTTAAATCGATATCTATCCTATATTTATCCTATGAACAAAAACGTTCTTATTCCCAATCCGGAAAAACTGGAGCAAATCAAAAAAGGATTTGCCCAAGGAGGCACGGAGAAAATCCATGTTTTGGCGGATTTCGACCGCACCCTTACAAGCGCTTTTGTTGACGGAAAAAGCATCCCCTCTTTGATTTCGGTCTTACGCGACGGAAATTATCTTACGCCCGATTACGCGGAAAAAGCCAATGCGCTTTACGCAAAATACCATCCGATCGAAATCGACCCGAAAATCTCTCTAAGCGAGAAGAAAAAAGCAATGCTCGAATGGTGGAAAACGCATTTTGCTTTGCTTGTCGCATGCGGACTGAACAAATCCGATTTGGAAAAAGTGGTTGCTGCGGACAAGGTGAAATTCAGAAAAGGCGCAAAGGAATTCATCGAATTTATCAAAGAAAAAAACATTCCGCTGGTGATTATGTCCTCGAGCGGACTTGGCGGAGACACGATTAGAATGTATCTCGAAAAAGCAGGATTATTTTCCGAAAATATCCACATTGTTTCCAATGCTTTCGAATGGGACGAAAACGGCAATGCCGTAAAAATGATAGAACCGATTATCCACGTTTTAAATAAAGACGAAACAGCAATCCAGGATTTCCCAGTATTCAAAACAATCAAGAACAGGAAAAATGTTTTGCTGCTGGGCGACAGCTTGGGCGACGTAGGAATGGTCGAAGGATTCGACTTTGAAAACCTGATAAAAATCGGTTTTCTTAATGAAAAAATCGAGGAAAGCATTAAAGAATACGAAAAGAATTTCGATATCGTTATTCTCAACGATTCCGATATGAACTTCGTAAACGAACTACTCGAACAAATCGCGGGCTCCTGAAAGGAGCCCGCTTCTATAATCAAAAATCCCCCACCAAAGAATTTTGGTGGGGGATAAATTTCAAAAATCAGACTTGTTTCAAATATTTTCTTACTGCAATAAAACTGCTGAATCCGCCCAAAACAACTCCGACCACCAAAAGCAGCAGGAAAAACGACAAAAGATTAGCAACAAAATAAGAGAAAACATTACCAATGGGCAAAAATCCGGATATTTTCGGGGAAAGGAAATAAAATGTCGGATAAAGAATAATTAAAGTGACAATGGTAGCAATAACACCGTAAAGCGTACCCTCAACCAGAAACGGGCCACGGATAAACCAATTACTCGCACCAACCAAACGCATAACATTAATTTCTTCACGCGAGCTGTAAATGGCCAGCCGTATCGCGTTAAACGTTACCAAAAATACGATTAAAACTAAAAGTAAAATTATAATCATTCCGCCCATTTTCACGTCGGTAATGATTTTACTCAACTTTTCGATTACGTCTTTATTCTGAAGGTAATTTACCTTATCGATTATGTCTTTAAAATGAACACTTTCCAGAAACTGAGTGATACTCGCATACTGGTTCGTTTCATGCGCCTTGATATTCAAACTTGCCTCCAACGGATTGATATCGAGTTCTTCCAGGCTTTGCAACAGAACCGGGTTATCTTTGTGTTTTTCCTTGAAACTTATCAACGCCTCGTTTTGAGAAACATAGGTAATAACCTCCACTTCCTGTAATTTTTCGAGTTGGGATTTTACTTCCAAAACTTGCTCTTCCGATGTTTGTAATTTGAAATAAACACTGATATCGATTTTGTTTTCCAGATTATCCAATACCGCATTTGCAACAACATTTACCATCAATAAAACGGTGATTACCAGAAGAGTTAAAACCATAATACTAACCGTGGCTGTCGAAAGCCAGCCATTCCTCCAAAAATTGGTTACTCCCCATTTTAATATACGTTTAAACGATGTAAACATAAATACATTTAATTTCTAATTTTCAATTTTCATTTGTTATTTAGGATATAAGATTTTTCTTTACGAGCGTACGCGTAGGATATTTCAAGTAACTGAAACCTGCTTCGCGAGTAAGAAAAATTTTATATCCTAAATTTTAGTCCTAAACAATATACCTTCCGTTTTCTTCGTCACGAATCAAGCGGCCTCTATCCAAGCTTAAAACTCTTTTACTTAAAGCGTTGATTATTTCCCTGTCGTGCGTTGCCAAAATCACGGTTGTGCCCAATTCATTGATTCTGCAAAGCAATCTAATTATATCCCAAGTATGTAAAGGATCCAAATTTCCCGTCGGCTCGTCGGCCATCAAGATATCGGGTTTGTGCACCAAGGCACGGCCGATTGCCACGCGCTGTTTTTCTCCACCCGAAAGCTGGCAGGGAAAATTGTCCGCCTTATCCACCAATTCGACCAGGCTTAAAATTTGCGGAACATCTTCGGCAATTTCTTCTTCCAAACGGCCTGCGGCCTCCATGGCAAAAGCGATATTTTCGTAAGCGGTTTTATTGGGAAGAAGTTTAAAATCCTGAAAAATGACTCCGATTTTTCTACGATAAACAGGTATTTCTTTTTGTTTCAGGGTTACGATATTCTTGCCGTCAACCAAAATTTCTCCTTCGCTGGGATTTTCCTCTTTTAAAAGTAATCTTAAAAGAGTTGTCTTGCCCGCCCCCGACCTGCCGACAAAAGAAACAAATTCTTTCGGCCTGATACTGAAAGTAACCTCCTTCAAGGCCGAACAATCGTCGGAATAATATTTGGAAACATTTTTAAATTCAATCATAATTATTTTAATAACCTTATTTCCGCTTCGATAAATTCATCCAATTTGCCATCCAAAACCGCTTCGGGATTGGAACTTTCGCATTCTGTTCTGTGGTCTTTCACCATTTTATAGGGATGAAGCACATAAGAACGAATCTGGCTCCCCCATTCCGCGGACAACAACTCTCCCCTGATTTCCGATTTTTCTTTTTTCTTTTCCTGCAGCTTTTTCTGGTAAACTTTCGTATAAAGTACCTTCATTGCCCGTTCCTTGTTTTGCGCCTGACTTCTTTCACTTTGGCAGGAGACAACAACATTTGTCGATAAATGGGTAATGCGCACCGCGGTTGAACGCATATTCACGTTTTGGCCGCCCGGACCCGACGAACGGAAAGTGTCGATTTTCAGATCATCGGGCTTAATTTCCATTTCTTTTCCAATATCTTCGCTGATTTCCGGTAAAATCTCAACTAGGGCAAATGACGTATGTCTTAAATTATCGGCATTAAAAGGCGAAAGACGAACCAAACGATGTACTCCGTTTTCTCCTTTCAGATAACCGTAAGCAAAAGGTGCATCGATTTCCAGTATTGCGTTTTTTATTCCCGCTTCCTGGCCATAGCTTACGTCAATCAGTCTGCTTTTAAATTTATGGTTTTCCGCATATCGGCTGTACATTCGCAAAAGCATATTCGCCCAATCCTGCGCCTCGGTTCCTCCTGCGCCGGAATATATGGAAATAATTGCGTTGCGATTATCGTATTTTCCGGAAAAAAGAACTTTGATTTCCGCATCCTTGAACTCCTTTTCCATGTTCTCTAGTTTCTTCTCGATTTCTTTCTGTAAGTCTTTGTCGTTTCGACCTAATTCATACAATTCTTCTATATCTTTTATTTCTTTATCCAGATTGTTCCAAAAATCATTTTCGTGTTTTAAGCCGGCCAATTCCTCGCTGATTTTCGCCGCTTCCTGAGTATTTTTCCAAAAATCGCTTTTCTGGGTTATTTCTTCCAGTTCTTTTACTCTCTTTTGTTTCTTTCCTAAATCAAAGACAGTCCGTCAATTGACGGGCCTTATTTTTCAATTCGTTGATTTTTTCCGTAATCTCCATGTTGTTTAATTATAATTCAAAAAAATACGAAAAACAAGAAAAGGCCGAGTCAAGACATTGACTCGGCCGTCTTTTTAATCGATGAAGCCAAAACGATTATCTTCGTGTTTCGGCGCTACTGGACAAATGGGACTGCGATGAATAAGACTCACGTCGCTCAAATTTAAATCACCGACGACTTGAGTTTTTAAGCTGAGAATCAAAGTTTCTGCCGTAAGGATCAAGTCTTTTTTAGAATAATGCTTCCTTATTCTTAGTGTCCGTGGAACTGTTCTCGCCCACAGCGCAATAATTTGTCTCCCGTGATTATATTTCTTTTCCCCTACCGCATAGCTATTTACCTTTTCCACCTCTTCCTTAGTTGGTCTTAAAGAAATTTTTATTTCTGCGGGTTTTTCCGACTTTGCCAGCTTTACCGCTTCTTCAAGAATGTACATGATAGCGAAACAGGACGTAAAAGGTATGTGGTTTTGACTAAAGAACCGCGAATGGCCGAAACATCCTCCGCCCACAGTATCCTCTTTGAGAATTATCCCGCAAAAAAACTTGAAATTAAGCAAAGTAGTCGGGCTAATCCCCATAATCTCGGCACAGGTCTCGATTAACTGATAGTGAGGACAGATATCATACTTGCCACGACCTAGAACCGACTCTGTCTCGATAATCTTTCTTTCAGGTTGAATGTTTTTATTCCTCCAATTCCTCCCGAAAGTCCCGACTCCTCCCATCTGAAAAATGGACAGGAAGTCCTCAAAGAACGATTCCAGCGCTTGGGTTCCGTAAAAAGTTTCGTGCATTTTTGCCTCCTTTTTAAGGTTCGAATTTATAAATGAATACTATAACCCCCGGTAGTTATTGTCAAGCCAAATAAAAGCCGGGCTGATTAGGCCCGGCACAGATGGGATCACCTCCTCTCAACGGCAGAGAAGAAAAATAAGGCCGTTGTAAGAAAAAAATCCCACGCCAACGAGAAGTCCATACTCCTGCCTGAAGGTTTGTCTAGCCCCGGATTTCTTCGCTTTCACTATAAAAACGACAAGAAATACGAGAGCGACAAGAAAAAGAACGATTGCAAAGAACGCCTCTAATTTCATTGTTCCTCCTTTCAAAGCCGGAGGTGAGATTTGAACTCACGACCCATGCTTTACGAAAGCATTGCTCTACCCCTGAGCTACCCCGGCATCATAGCGGGCTCGCCTCGCTGATTCGAAGCGGGTAACGGGAATCGAACCCGTGTCTTAACCTTGGGAAGGTCACATAATGCCATTATACCATACCCGCAATATTTTTTATTCTACCCTTTTTGTTGCCAAATTTCAATATTTTTGTTATTATGTCCTTATCTGGCCCCGTCGTCTAGTGGTTAGGACAGCAGATTTTCAATCTGTCAACAGGAGTTCAATTCTCCTCGGGGCTGCCGGAAAATAAAATAACGACCCAATCGGGGTCGTTATTTTTATATGCTTTAAAATTATTTTTTCCACAATCCGTGGATATTACAGTATGCACGCACGGATACATTGTCTCCCATTACACAAAACTCCGTTTCGGGTTTTTCTCCGGGTTTCAGAAATTTTTTACAAATAACTCCATCAACAATCAATTCTATCCATTCAATATAATGTTTTTCTTCCAAGCCAATTAAACATATCGTGAGTAGCGTTTCTTCTTGGGCAACTTCTTACCCTTTGATTCCTCGAGATGGCTTTCAAGTTCTTCTGTGGTGATTCCTGCCATTCTTCCCTTTAGTCCTTTTCTTCTGCGGGCTAATTCAGCGCCAAAAAGACCTCTTTGTTTTTTAGAGACGATAGGCGTGTGTTTTCTTGCACCTCTACAAGGCATATATTTAAAAAGTTAATGATTATTTACTATTTTTTTCCGTTGCTTCCACGACCTGACTGATTAAACTAATAATAGTCATTGGTCCCACTCCGCAGGGAACCGGCGTATAAGCAAAACATCTTTTTATTGCCTTTCCCAAATCAACATCTCCGA
>JAUYCU010000030.1 GCA_030692145.1 bacterium | reverse complement strand
GTCAATCTGTTTCGGAGCCGGGTGCTGCAATAAAATTCCGTTAATCTCAATATTATTATTACAATCTTCGATTTTTTTTATTACGTCTTCGGTTGTGCTGCTTTCCGGTAAACGTATTAATGTTGTTTTAACCCCAACCCTGTCACAAACACTTGATTTAATTTTAATGTACGTTTCCGATGCAGGGTCTTCTCCAATTAAAATAATCGCTAAGGTCGGAACAATGCCGGTTTTTTCTTTCAGTGCCAGAACTTTTTGTTTCAGTTTTTCTTCAATTTCTTTAGCTTATTTTTTCCCGTCCAAAATAATCGGTTTCATAAGGCAATTATACTTTAAATTTAAGCGAATTTCTGATATCATTATAACATGTTAATCCTTGGTATAGAAACATCTTGTGATGATACGGGAATCTCGGTTATAAGGGTCTCTGAAAAAAAGAGGCCTGTTTTTGAAATACTATCCAACGTCGTGTCTTCACAAATAAAAACCCATGCGCCGTTCGGAGGCGTTGTGCCGAATTTAGCTGCGCGTGAACATCTGAAGAATATCGAACCCTGCCTGAAAACAGCGCTAAAAGAAGCGAATGTCAAAATGCATGAAACCCGCCTGCCGGCGAGGCAAGTCGATTTGGTTGCCGTCACCTATGGGCCAGGCCTAATCCCTTCGCTTTTAATCGGAGTCAATTTCGCCAAAGCCTTGGCATATAAATACAAAAAACCGATTATCGGTATAAACCATATTGAAGCTCATATCGTCGCCGCTTTCAGCGGCGAAAATTCGAAATTCGAAATTCGAAATTCGAAATTCCCAATAATAGCATTGGTGGTGAGTGGCGGACACACACAATTGGTATTGGTTAAGAAAATAGGAAATTATAAGATTATCGGCGAAACCAGAGATGACGCTGCGGGAGAATGTTTTGATAAGGTGGCAAAACTTTTAAATTTGGGCTATCCCGGAGGGCCGGCCATTTCTCGGGAAGCCGAGAAATGGAAATCTCAATTTTCAATTTCTAATTTTCAATTGCCGCGGCCAATGATTAGTCATAAAAATTACGACTTTAGTTTTTCGGGGCTGAAAACCGCTGTACTATATTTGGTTGAAAAGTTGGCAGTTCGCAGTTCGAGGAAAAATAAACCCCGAATCTCGAACCTCGAACCAAATATCGTTTCGGAATTATGCCATGAAGCTCAACAAGCAATAATTGACGTGCTGATTTTAAAAACCATCAATGCTGCCAAAGAATATCAAGCAAAAACAATAATTCTTGCCGGCGGGGTTGCCGCAAACAGCGAATTGCGAAAGCAATTCGAATTAAAAATGAAAAATGAAAAATTAAAAACCGATTTCCTGGTGCCGCCGATGAGTCTTTGCACGGATAACGGCGCAATGATTGCGATTGCCGCTTATTTTAATCGAAAAAAGATAAAATCTTCTAATTGGAAAACCATCAAAGCCGACGCGAATTTAAGATTGTCTTAAAAGAAACCAATAAAAAAATGATGGATTCACAATGCCCATCATTTTTTGTTTCATATAATGTATTCAGTATATGCGAAGTTGCCGAAGGCAATTTGGGCGAGGGCTTTCGAAAAAGCCGTAGCCGGATATAGCGTGTTATATGATGTTGCACTTTTTTTATTTGCGACTTGCAGGAGCAAATGTGAGCGACTAAGCGAACAAAAATTGCTTTTTGCGGTGGGGGGGGTTGACACATCTTGGAGATTATGCTAAGATTAGGCGTTATCCAAATGAGGGTAATTTTGTAAAATAGTAACTTAAATTAAAAAGGAGGAAAGAAAATGGAAAAAGAAAAAGAGGTTACTTTTCGGCCAAAATCCCCGTTTCAGAAAGACGATTGTATCAACCGCAGCGCTGATTATGACTGCCCGAATGAGTCAACCCTTGAAGCGTGTTGTGGAGAGGAGAACTGGGTTGCGCAGGTACGTTGCTGTGCCGATGAACGGTGCAAGGCCAAAGCAGCCGAACTCGCACGAGCTGGAACGCCCTAAATTTAAAAGGGCTGTTCAAATTATTGAGGCTTCACTTATGTGGAGCCTTTTTCTTTTTCAAGCAAAAAAGCAATTTTTAAAAAGTGCAATTTCATATAACTCGCTTCTATCCGATTTAAATTATGGATATCGACCATTTATTGTATATTATACGAATCTAGGTCCTTGATTGTAACTGCACAATATCAAAGATTTAATTGCGTGGCAAGGACAAAAATGATAAAATAAAATCATGCAAGAGATTC
>JAUYCU010000014.1 GCA_030692145.1 bacterium | reverse complement strand
CCTTTCGGGGTCATGGTTTAGCAAACCATTGGAATAACCTTTATCCGACTCCTCCAAACACGTCCATTATAGTTTATTTATAGTATTTTTTCAAATGTTTTGGATTATGTGAACCAATAACCTCAAAATACTTTCTTACTTCGTCTTTGCTTTCTATCCTGACGTCTTTTCCATCTTTTGTAATTCTTGCCGATAATCCGTTTTTTTTAAGAGAATTATAAACACTTTTAATCAATGGTTCGGATCGACTGGAGAATGCTATTTTTTTATAATTATAATTTTTTCCGTTAACCGAATAAGAATGTCTAATTACGCAACCATCCGTATCGACAAGGCCGCGAATACAAGAAATTAAAAACCCTCTATTTTGTTTTATCCATTTCGGAATATCGATTTTTTGTTTTACCTTATTGCCGATCGGTAATCCCAGGGAATGGAGAAAATCTACTAACTTGGTTCTTGATATCACGATATCGTTGACCGAATTTTTGACATCGTGATAAACGCTTGGCTGAACACCGAATAATTTTTTAATTAACTTAATTACGAAATCACAATATTCCTTATCATCTACGTGATTCAGAGTAATGGTTATTTGTCTTTGAGTTATTCCACCGTCGCCTATAAGAATACCGAAAAATTCTGCCAATCCTTTTGTTTTTCGGGGCTTTTTAATGGGTAGACGAACATTAATAATTGGATGCTTCTTGAATCTGCCTGTTTCATTCCACCATTTAAACCATTTAGTCTTCCGACTTTCCGGATCGCCTCCGACTCGTCCGTATTTTTTAAATACGGCAATTCCACCCATAGACGAGCCCTTATTTACGTACCAATACCTCGGTTTTATTTCAAGATTTATAGGCAGAGAGATTTTAGTTATTCGGGATAATGTTTGGATTGATTTTAAATCCATGGAAAATTTTTCTCTTCGCCAATCCCTAATGGTTTTTTCGGAGATACCACATAATTCTGCCGCTTTTTTAATCGGAATTTTTAAGAGGATTTTATTTATAAACTGTCCCTGTTGTTTTGAGGGAAGAGACGCTCTTTTGGAATTAATCAATTCAGCCATATTTCCATTATACCGCGTATTTTAACCTTTCGCAATTGTTATGCCCCACACTTCTTTGGCATTGTTTTGTTTCAGAATCTTGGCTGCTTCGCTTAATGTCGCGCCGGTAGTGATTACGTCGTCGACAAGTAGAATAATTTTTCCCTCGACTTCGCTCGGGACAATATCAAAGACATCCTTGATATTGGTTTTTCTTTTTTCAATATCGCTGATTTTTGCCTGGGGCGCGCGGGAAATTTTTCTTTTTATGGCATTTGTTTCGATGGGTAATTTGAAGTGTTTGGCAATTTCCTGGGCAATTAATTCTGCCTGGTTGAATCCGCGATAATGCAGGCGATGTTTGAATAAAGGTACGGGAATGACCAAAATGCTTGAAGTGCTGGAAATGCTTGAAATGTTGAAATTGTTTTCGAGCACTTTAATTAGTAGTTGGGAAAGGGGATTGGCTAATTCTTGAATATAATGATATTTGAAAGCGCGGATTAATTCTCTGATGAGCGGATTTTTGTATTCACTTGCGGAAATTATCCTGTCGAGATATTTTTCTTTTTTACAATTGATACAAATTCGTCCCTGGCCGGTGATTTCTTCGCAAAAGAAACAAGTATTATTCGAGGCGAGCGGAATTTTATTAAAACAATCCCGGCACAAATATGTGTCGGGTTGTTTACATCCTAAGCAGTTTTTAGGAAAAAATAAGTCGAGGAAAAACCTCTTTATTTTATTCGTAAGCAATCGCATTTATCGTGCTTGCAACAAATGGCGTGCCCGCCTTAATGCTGTCGTAGATATTGTTGTCTGCTCTGACGTCCACCGTGTCTCCGATTCTCAATTCGTTAAGTTTGAGCGTTTCTTCTTTCGGTATTATCGGGTCGGTGCTACCCATTATTTTTTCCGGAGAAGGGAAGGTGAGTCTGGTAATCGAAGTGCTTGCGTCTGCTGTAATTTTCACATTGTGCTTTATCGGTGCCTGGGTCGTATCCTTCATCATGATTAGTGCTTCTACAGTTATCGTGTCTTTGCCGATGGCAATGACTTTTCCCGAAATGCCTTTAATGTCTTCGGTGATTTCGGCAAGTTGGGTTTCTTCAAGTGGTTTGATTTCCGTGCCAGGCGTTGTTGTCGGTTCCTTTGAGGTTCCTATAATAATAATAACAACAACGGCAACTACAAGAACTGCAATAATTGCGATTAAAATACCCGGTTTCATAGTCTTGTTTATTTTAAATTAATTATTAATTTTTAATTCCTTGCTTTAATTATAAAATAAACGAAAAATAAATACAACAAGGGACAAAAACCATTTTTGACGAAGAGTCAAATTTTTGCTATAATTCAGTCAAATATGAAAATTTCCAGAGACATTAAAACCCTTTGGCAATACCTTCGAAAATATAAAAAGAAGGTATATTTTATAATTTCTGTTGCCTTATTTTCTTCAATAATCAGCGCAGTTGTTCCCTATATTTACGGCAAGCTGGTTGATTTGGCGATTAAGCCTTCAACCCAATTAATTTTGATTCTGGAAATTTTGGGTGCTTGGTTGATTTTAACGCTTATTTCCAACTGGGCAAATCGTTATGTCGACAGAAAAGGTTCGAGTATTGGCGCCAAGTCTTCGAATGATTTGGTTTTGGAAGTCGCTTATCATCTTTTGAAACTGCCGATGGGCTTTCACAAAGAAAAGCGCATGGGCGAGATTTTACAAAGAGTGGGCAGGGCGAGCGATTATTTTGAAAGTATAGTTAATCAGGCAGTATTTGACTTAATACCCGGATTTTTGCGGGTGTTGGTTGCTTTGGTGATTTTGGCCCTGGTTGAGTGGCATTTGTCTTTGGCTATCTTTGTGATGATTGTTCTTTATCTTGCCGCAACTTTCGTCAAGACGAAGTCGATTATCAAAACTCAGAGAAAAATGAACAGAGCCTACGAAAAGGGTTTCGGCGACCTTTATAATTCAACCCTTAATATCGGTGTCGTAAAATCGAGCGTTGCCGAGAATATCGAAAAAAGAAGAAATATGGGCAATTTCGACCGTATAGTCGGCCGCGTTCAGGACTTCATGAATGCTTGGCTGGGGATGAGCGCCTGGCAGCAAACCATTTTGGGTTTTGGTTTTGTTTTCATTTTCGGCTTGGGAATAATTTCTCTCAGGGCAGGTGTAATTTCCGCGGGCGTAATGGTGATGTTTATCGGATATACGAGTTTGGTGATACAGCCGATAAGCCAATTGAGCAATAATTACCGGATGATAAAAAGAGGAATGGTGGTAATCGAAAGAGCTTTGAAACTGTTGAAAATAGATCCGGAAAAATACGAAGAAGGAATCGAATTGAAAACCATCAAAGGCGAAGTTGTTTTCAGTGGTGTTAGTTTTAAATACAAGAAAAAGCAGTTGGTTCTCCGAAATATTGATTTTAGCGTTAAACCCGGAGAGGTCGTTGCCTTAGTCGGAGAAAGCGGCGTAGG
>JAUYCU010000005.1 GCA_030692145.1 bacterium | reverse complement strand
AATTTAACAAAGAGAGGATAGAATACTGGTTGACTAAAGGGGCTCAGGCCTCGCCAACAGTTCATAATTTGTTGGTTGACGAAAAGATTATCGATAAGGAAAAAGTAAAAGCCTGGAAGCCGAAGAAAAAAACAGGCGAAGAAAAGCCATTGGTTCCAGGGGCGCAAAAAATCGAAGAAGCGCCTGACACGGTGAAGGTAGAAGCGCCGAAAGTGGAAGAACCAATAAAGGCGGAAGAACAAAAAATTGAGGAAGCGCCGAAAGAAGAGATAAAAGAAGCAGTCCCGACCGAAGTCGGGATCCCGACAGAGGTCGGGAAAGAACCGAAACCGCACTTGCCCGCCGAAGCCTTGGCGGAGGAGGGAGAAACATCATTGTTTGACACGGAACCTAAAAAAGAGTAAAATATAGATATCAATAGTAGCACTGCGAAATTCAGAAATGCAGAAAGGTCGGCTACTAGAAAATCAGAATAAGTACTAACATACCATTATTGAAAAACATGGCTGCAAAAAACAAAGATCAGGATTTCGTTGAATTTATCGTAAAGAGCATTGTGAATAATCCTGACGACGTGAAAGTTGACAGAAAGGTTGACGAAATGGGTGTTCTTATCACTCTTAATGTTAATCCCGAAGACATGGGAGCACTAATTGGCAGAGAGGGTTCAACCGCCAGGGCTATTCGAACTCTGACCAGAATTGTCGGAATGAAGAATAATGCTCGTGTTAATTTGAAGATTGAAGAACCCGAAGGTGGTAGAAGAGTTGAAAGAACAGAAAAGAAAAGCGTTGACAGGGTCGTTGAAGACCTGGAACTGTAAAAATCCCTTGTAGATATTTGCAAAAAACCGTGCTACTATTATAAGTACGGTTTTTTGATCATTATGAAATTCGATATCATTACAATTTTTCTCCCGATTTTCTGAAAGAAAATCGAGGATCCTCGACTCCGATAAATCGGAATCGGGACCGACACATTAATATGATTAAGTTTGATATAATAACAATATTTCCAGATATTTTTACGTCTTACTTTAACGAGTCGATTATTAAGCGTGCCCAGAAAAAGGGATTGGTGAAAATCAATATCCACAATTTGCGCGACTACACAAATGATAAACACAAAACCGTTGATGACAGTCCTTATGGCGGTGGGCCGGGGATGGT
>JAUYCU010000022.1 GCA_030692145.1 bacterium | reverse complement strand
GGATTTGAAATTCATCAAAGAACTGGGGCCGGAACCTTTTGCATTGACGGAAGATAAATTTTCCGAGATACTGAAAAACAAGAAGACAAAGATTAAGGTTTTAATCATGGACCAGAAAATTATTTCTGGAATCGGTAATTTGTACGCCAGCGAAGCCTTGTTTCGGGCAAAAATCGACCCGCGCAGGCCCGCAAGCACGCTTTCCGCAAAAGAAACAGGAAAGTTATTTGAAGAAATAAAAAAAGTATTGTCAGAGGCAATACATTACGGAGGTTCGTCGGTCGACCAATATGTCCGGGTTTCAGGAAAGCCCGGAGACTATGTTCAATATCATCAGGTTTACGACCGGAAAGACGAACCGTGTTATAAATGTAAAGGAAAAGTAAAAAGAATTAGCTTGGGCGGCAGGGGCACTTATTTTTGCCCGCATTGCCAGAAGTGATTGGTTTTAAAAGCTCAGATTTATTTTACATGTCGACACGTGTCGCCGCTTCCAGCGAAGCGTCGCACTAATTCTCGGCCTCGCCTGTCGCCGTAGGCGACAGGCCGTGCGCTCGGCCTGCGAAGTTGTCTCAGCGTAAAATAAATCTTCGCTAACCAAGAATTATTTTATGACCAGCAAATCAAAAAGAAAGTTGTTTTTTATCGGTATTTCGATAATTGTTTTGGCAATTGCCGGGGTTTTATTTTTGAAGGCGACCAAAAGCGTGGAAATAAACAATTCCAATCAAGAACCGGAAAATAATAAAGAGGTGAAAACCAGCTCGATTACGGGAATTGAGTGCGAGAATTATAACCAGCGGCCGATTGCCGTGATGCTTGCTGAAGATCCGATAACCCGTCCTTTGTCCGGCGTGGCAGCTGCGGATTTGGTTATCGAAATGCCGGTGATTACGGGAAGCATTACCAGAATGATGGCGGTTTTTCAGTGCGATTTGCCAGATGAAATCGGCTCAATCAGAAGCGCGCGCCATGATTTTATTCCTTTAGCGCTGGGACTTAATGCAATTTACGCGCATTGGGGCGGTTCGCATTTTGCCCTGGATAAACTGGATGCGGGGATTATTGATAATCTTGACGCCATGAAAGACCCCTACGCTGTTTATTTTAGAAAATCAGGAATTGAAATGCCGCATAACGGATTTACTTCAGCGGAAAGAATTCTTAATGGCGCAAAAAAATTCGGATACAGTTTAAGCGATTCATTTTCGGGATATTTGCATTTAAAAGACGCAAAAGCGAAAATTGAGTTAAAAGGCAGACTGATAATCAGTTACGGCGAGCCATACCGGGTTTATTATGAATTTAATCCGCAAACTAATTCTTACAAAAGGTGGCGGGACGAGAAGCGGGAAATTGACAAAAATAACGGAAATCAGGTTGAAGCGAGCGTAGTGGTGGTGATGCGCGCAGATTCGCGAATGATTGAACCGCCGAATTATAATGAAGTTCAGATTGAAGGGGAGGGAGAGGTGGTTATTTATCAAAACGGAGAAGAAATAAAAGGATATTGGAAAAAAACAGG
>JAUYCU010000096.1 GCA_030692145.1 bacterium | reverse complement strand
ATTTTGTATTGTTGGATCGTGTATTTACGGTTCATTTTTTTGAGAATTTCATTATCTCCGCTCTGGACCGGTAAGTGTATTTCTTTTTCCACTTTTTTGCATTCGGCAATTACATTAATTAATTCATCCGACATATCTTTGGGGTGGCTGGTTAGAAATTTGATTTTAAAATTGCCGGGCAAAGAATTTAGTTTTCCGAGCAATTCGGGAAATCCATATTTATAGCTATTTACGTTTTGTCCCAATAAAACTATTTACGTATGTCCGTTTTTCAAGAGTTCCCCAAATTCCTTAATTACCTCCTTAAGTGGTCGAGAAATTTCTTTTCCTCGCGTGTATGGCACAACACAATATGAACAAAAATTATCGCATCCGGTCATAATCGGAAGATACGCGGATTTGTTTTGTGGGCATTTGGGTTTTAGGTGGAGATAGTTTTTCCCGAGAAATTTTTGGATATCCATAACTTCGTTGAACCCCGCACCAGAACAAGTTCGGTGCAGGGCAAGAAATCCTTTGAATTTCTTTTTGTCTGTTTCAAGAAGGCATCCAGTTATGATAATTTTTAAGTTTGGATTTTTAACTTTTAGTTTTTTTATTTTATTTAATAATCCCCAGATTCTGTCGATGGCTGTTTGACGCACGGAGCAGGCATTAACCACAATTAAATCCGCCTTCGCTAAAGCTTCGTCGGACGAGTCAGCCCCCTTGATGGAGTCATATCCCCGTTTTTCTAAAAATGAAGCGATTCTTTGCGAATCGCTCTCGTTTATCTGACATCCAAATGTTTTGAGATAATATTTTCTCACTTTAGTTTTTCGATAAATTTTTTCAGCGTCATCATGCCGATATCGCCTTTTTCGCGGGTTCTCGCGCGCACAGATTTGGCTTTTTGTTCTATGTCGCCGACAACCAAAGAATAAGGAATTTTCTGGATTTCTCCTTCGCGGATTTTTTTGGAAACGGTTTCGTTCTGGTCTTTTATTTTAACCCTGAAGTTGTCGGCAACCAATTCTTTGCCGATTTGGTGTGCGTATTTTTCGTGGCGCGAGCCAACGGGAATTACGTAAATCTGAACAGGGGAGAGCCAAAATGGAAGCGCTCCGGCATGGTGTTCGAGCAATACCCCGACAAATCTTTCAAGAGACCCAAGCAAAGCGCGATGCACCATATAGGGCCTTTGTTTCTTACCCTTGTTGTCAATATAAGTCAAATCGAATCTTTCCGGTTCGTTAAAGTCGAATTGCACTGTCGTACATTGCCATTCCCTGCCGATTGCATCCTTGATTTTGATGTCTATTTTAGGGCCATAAAAAACTCCGCCACCTTCGTCTATTTGGTATTTTAATTTCAGTTTATTTAACGCATTTTTTAATGTAGTAGTTGCTTTTTCCCAATTTTTTGGCGTTCCTACATATTCTTTGGGTCGGGTAGCCAAATAGATATTCAAATCTTTAAAACCAAAATCTTTTAAAAGCTTGATGCCGAATTTTACCGCTCTCAATACCTCATCGCCAAGTTGTTCGGGAGTACAAATAATATGCGCATCGTCTTGTGTAAAGCCCCTGACTCGGGTAAGGCCATGCAGAACTCCGGAGCGTTCGTAGCGGTAAACCGTGCCGAGTTCCGCCCAACGCAGAGGTAGATCTCTGTAGCTTCTGGTTTGGGTTTTGTAAATTTTCATATGAAAGGGGCAATTCATCGGCTTGATCAGATATTGGTCGCCTTCGACCTCCATTGGGCCGAACATATTTTCTTTATAAAAGCCAGTATGGCCTGACGTTTGCCATAATAGTTGTCTTCCTATATGCGGACTTTTAACTAATTCGTAACCATTGGCAAAATGTTCTTTAACCCAGTAATCTTCGATGATTTGGCGCAGCATTGCACCCTTAGGATGCCAGAGAATAAGACCCGGACCCACTTCTTCATCAATGCTGAACAAGTCTAGTTTTTGGCCCAGCAACCTATGGTCTCTTTTTTCTGCTTCTTCGATTTTTTTCAGATAATCATCAAGTTCCTTTTTAGTTTCAAATGCCACGCCATAAATTCTCTGCAGCATAGGATTTTTTTCGTCGCCTCGCCAGTATGCGCCCGCGATTTTGGTCAGCTTGAATGCGTCGGGATTGATTTCTTTGGTGGATTTAATATGGGGTCCTGCACATAAGTCGGTGAATTCTCCGGATTTATAAATCGTGGCTTTCTTGCCCGCCATAGCTTTAGCGGAGGCGGGTGCAGCGAATAATTCTTTTATCAGTTCTAATTTATATGGTTGGCCAATAAACATTTTTTTGGCCTTATCTTTGGTTGCGAAAGATTTTTCGAATTTAATATTTTGCTTAATCAGTTCGCGCATTCTTTTTTCGATGCGTGGCAAGTCCCCGGGTAGGAAAGCCCCGCCTTCGCCAGAGGCTTCTACGGGTAAAGCAAAATCGTAATAAAATCCGTTTTCGATTGTCGGGCCAATGCCAAGCTTAACATTTCCATAAGTGTTTTTTACGGCATGCGCCATAACATGTGATAAGGAATGACGGATTGTATTGATTTTCGTTTTCATAGGTTTTAACTCTCTGTTTTTAATTCTTCCGCTTCGTCGCAGAGAATTTTAAATTGATCGTCTTTGTCGGATAATCTTCCGGTAAGAAGAATGATTTTTCCCTCTTGCCAGATAATCGGGTTTCTGTCGAGAATCGAA
>JAUYCU010000118.1 GCA_030692145.1 bacterium | reverse complement strand
ACGCGGTGCGTCAAATTCAATCACGGGCGATTAAAATATTAAGAGAATATCTAAAAAAATAAACATGAGCGAAAAAGATTTGGAAAGGTTTTTTTCCGGCATCAAGGAAAAAATAAAGCCATCGAAAGAATTAAGCCAGAGAATATTGGCTAGTTTCGATATCACAGAGAAAGAAGAAAAAGGTCGAATTTCTGGTTACGAATTAATTTTAAACCAAATTCACATTTTTATGACTAAGTGGAAAATGGCTGTTCCCGTTGTTCTCGTGGTTCTGGTGGTTGCCGGGCTGATGATTGTCCGCTCCGGTCAAAAAACACAACTCACGCCTACCCAGGAACAATCTCAGACAGCGGAGACAGAATATGTTCAGACTCCCAGTGAGGTTCCTGTTCCTCGGGCAACCGGGAATATTGACGACATAATTGGTGCAATGACGGCCCTTGCGGAAAACGAACAGGTAATTATTGTTGAAGAGGGTAATGATGTCTCAATGGTAACAATAGATAGTCAGGCAATTAGTGATCTTGGTCAATCTTATGATGAAAATCAATTCTAAAATTATTGGTATTTTAACTTTCTCGTTGATTGTGGGCTTGTTGATTCCGGGCATATCGTTTGCCGTAATGAATTATGGTCAAAATAACCCTCCAAAGAAACAGAACAACAAACAGAAACAAGAGGAATGGCAAAAGCAATGGCAGGAAACAAAAGAACAGCACAAAAAATGGCAAGAAGAAAAACAAATCGAAAAAGATATAAAAGCATCAATTTGTGACAATCTGGAACAGTGGGTGGTAAAGATTGATCAAGCATTAACTGAGCACGAGATGGCAATCGGAGAGAAGCAAACCGAAAGGTTGGAAAAACTCAACGAAAAAAGAGAAAACAGAGATACAAAACTTGAACAGTACAGGGGGACATGGGAAGAAAAATGGGGGGAGCATTTCGCAATGCTTGAGGAAAAAGCTTCAACTTCGGAACAAAAACAAGCACTGGTAGAATTTAAGGAAACAGCAAAAGAAGCCCTGGCTTCTCGTCAGGCAGTTGTTGATAATGCGATTTCTCAATTCAGAACAGACCTTGACAAATTGATTGCCGAAAGAAAAACAGCGATTGAAGCGGCTGAAAGAGTCTATATTGATGCTTACAATGTGGCAATTCAGAAAGCGAAAGACGCCTGTACCAATGGAGCCGATGCGAATACAATTAAAGAAACTCTGAAAGCGGACTTGAAAGCAGCCAAAGACAAATTCAACAGCGATAAGCAGACAATCGAGAAAACGGATGTCAAAAAATTGGTTGAAGCTCGTCAGCAGGCATTTAAAGAAGCGCTGGAATATTTTAAGAAAATAATGAAAGAAGCCAGAACAAAACTGAAAGCCGCTTTTGACATCGAAGAAGACTAAATTAAATATTGTCAAAAAACACCCCGCAGCTGCGGGGTGTTTTTATTGTTTAAATTTTGCTAAAATAAAAACAGAGTGATAATTATTAATCATTTGATTTAAATTTATGCGTAAAGAGAAAAATTCCGTAAAGGGAAAAATTTATAATATTTTTAAAGGAGCGGATTTAAAAACACTGGCAACGAAAGAGCCGAAAAGATTCAAATACATTACCGAAGGCGGAGCTTATCTGGATTTAAGAAAACTTAACCTTGAACCGATAAAGAGAATAGATTTGGATAGATCGGCGCATTTGGCGCAAATTATCAGAGGCTTGGCCTTTGCCGCAATCGACAGTATTAAGTCCGGGCATCCCGGAGGTTCTTCGTCTAAGGTCGAGCAGGTTCTGTCTCTGCTTTTGTCGGGGGATTTGGCCTTTGATCCGTTAAATCCCAATCATTCAGGAAGAGACAGAATTGTCTGGTCAGCCGGACATTGTACGCCCTTGTTTCATTCGACCTTGTCTCTGATTTACGAAAGCTTGAAAAGAAAAGGGGAAAAATTCGATATTGCGAAACTTGATGCGTTTTATCCGCAATGCTTAGCGCGATTTCGTCATTGCGACGGGCCAACCGGTCACGTGGAAGCGAACTATCCCTTATCCGATGCCTCTACCGGTTCTTCCGGGCACGGTTTTTCCGCTGCACTGGGCTTGGCAACTCTACAAAAATCCAATGGCCTGGATGCGAAAGTTTTTGTTTTGGCCGGTGATGCGGAAACCGAAGAGGGAATGAGTTTCGAGGCCCGAAATTCGATAATTTCTTTGGGCATGGATAATATTATCGTCAGTTTGGATTATAATGGGTTCGGCATTGACGGTCCGATAACCGAAGTGATTAGTGCGCCCTATCTTAATTATTGGTTTGCCGCAGGATGGAATATTATCGAGGTCGACGGCCACAATGTTACCGAGCTTATTTATGCTTATAAAAAAGCAATGCAGGGATTCGATAATAAAAGAGCAACAGTGGTTATCTGCCATACGATTAAAGGAAAATATTACGGAAAACTTGAAAACAGCGCGGATTCTCACGGCACGCCCCTGCCGCACGAAGAATATGTCCAGGTAATGAAAAATTTGGGATTCGAGATTCCGGGAATCGATAACGAGCAGGTAAAAGATATCGATGCCGTGCTTTCGCATCTGAACAAAGAAGACGTTGAATATTTGCTCGGTCGTCTCGACGAAGGAAAGAAAAAACTGAAATCGGAAGAAGAGTTGAAAACACAGATGGAAAAAGCGTTGAAGGGCAGACCGATTGCGGACTATAAGAGTATCAAGAGGCCCGATGTTTTGCCGCCGGAACTGGTTTTTGAAGAAGGAAAACCTATTGCCACAAGAAAAGCAACCGAAGCATTTTTTAAATGGCTGATGTCAAAAACAGCATTCTTTTATCTCGGTTCGGGAGATTTGATGAAATCTATTCTTACCGGTGCGGCGGAAAATGTTTATGGCGTGATTAACGCGAAAAATCCTCTGGGGCGCGGTATTCGTTTCGGCATTGCCGAGCAGAATATGGCAATGATGTCGGCCGCCATAACCCAGGATGTTTTGCCCGGAGGATTTCAGGCAATGAGCGTGTTTTCCACGTACGGAGTTTTTACTTCGATTATGAGTAATGCCGTGCGTATGGCTCTGATTACCAATGCCACAAATTCTTTATGTAAAGGATTCTTTATTGTTATGGCCGCGCACGATGGTCCGGAAACAGGAGAAGATGGTCCGACACATCATGGTCTTTTCTGGATGTCGCTTTATACCGCTTATCCCGGAATCAAGGTTTATAAACCGTTGGACGCCAACGAAACCATCGAAATGTTGTTTTATGCGATGGAAAAAGGAGAACCGATTGCTTTGTCAATAATGCGGCCGAATACTCC
>JAUYCU010000120.1 GCA_030692145.1 bacterium | reverse complement strand
ATTGCCTTTCGGGTTTCATTTTCCTTCTTTGGTTCAGCTTATTTTGGTTTTATTAGGAGGAGTCATCAATGTAGCGGGGTGTATTCTTCTTTATGGCGCTCTTAACAAAGAAGAGGTTTCCAGGATCGCGCCGTTTGTCGGGGGTTTTGTCGCTATTTTTACTCTGATTTTAAGTACATTCGTACTGAATGAGCATTTTACCGTAAAGCAGATTATTGCTTTTGTTTTTTTAGTCTTGGGGTGTCTGATTCTTTCTTTCGAAAAGAAAAAATTCTTTTCCAAGCCTTTCGTTTGGGCATTGGTTTCCGCTTTGTTTTTTGCAATATTTTGGGTTATAACTAAGTATATATTTATAGAGGCCAAGTTCGTCAGTGGAATCATTTGGGTGAGAATGGGCGTGGTCTTGGCTTCTTTACTGCTGCTTATCCCCAAAAAGAACAGAAAACTTATTTTTAAAAAAGCCGAAAAATCCAAGCCGGAAACAAAACGATACTTTTTCGCGGGCAGGGCAATGAGTGTTTTGGGCGCATTGGGAGTTTATGTGGCCGTTTATCTGGGCAGCGTGGTTTTAACCAATGCTTTTCAGGGGCTGCAATACGTTTTTGTTTTTCTTTTCGCGATTCTGTTTTTCAAAAAATTCCACGGCCTGAGAGAGGAACTAAAAAGAGAAATTATTGTCCAAAAGATTCTGGCGATTACGCTGATTTGTTTTGGCTTATTTATTTTAGTAGTATAATTATTTTTTTATGAAAAATCCGAAGATATATCTTGATTATGCCGCAACCACTCCCTTGGATGGCGATGTTTTGAAAAAGATGATGCCATATTTAAAGGATAAATACGGAAACCCATCGTCGATTTATAAAATCGGGCGGGAAGCGAGTGAAGCAATTGATAATGCGCGTAGCGAAGCGGCGAAATTTTTGGGTTGCAAGGAAACAGAAGTTATTTTTACCGGTTCGGCATCGGAAAGCGACAATCTGGCGATTAGGGGGCTTGTTAAGGGTTTACAGAAAACAAAAAGAACTGGAGAAAAAATCCATATTATTACAACGCAAATCGAACACAAGGCAGTTTTGGAAACCTGCAAAGACTTGGAAAAAGAAGGAATAAAAGTTACTTATTTGCCGGTGGGCTCTGACGGAATTATCAATCTTGACGACTTGGAGGCGGAAATTATTCCCGAAACCGACTTGGTTTCGATTATGTACGCGAATAATGAAATCGGCGCGGTTCAACCGATAAAAGAAATCGGAAAATTAATCAAGAAAATAAACAAAAACAAGGAACATCAAATTTATTTTCATATTGACGCGGTTCAGGCAGCGAATTGGCTGAGTTGTAATGTTGAAGAATTGGAAGTGGATTTATTGACCCTTTCGGCACACAAAATTTACGGGCCAAAGGGGGTTGGGGTATTATACGCAAGAGAAAACACTCCACTTTCACCCTTAATCGTCGGCGGAGATCAGGAATGGAAACTGCGCGCAGGAACCGAAAACGTGGCAGGGATTGTAGGAATGGGAGAGGCCATAAAACAAGTCAAAAGTCAAAAGTCAAAAGTCAAAAGTATTGAAAAATTGAGGGATAAATTAGTTGCGGATGTTTTAATCCGAGTCGAGGGAAGTAAATTAAACGGACCGAAAGATTCCGAGAATAAATTGCCGAATATCGTTAATTTCAGTTTTAAGGGAGTAGAGGGAGAAGCAATTGTGCTTAGCTTGGATCAGGAAGGAATTGCCGTTTCTACCGGTTCTGCCTGTACTTCGCAGGCACTGACCCCATCTCATGTTCTAATCGCCATGGGGCTATCGGACCCGGAAGCGCATGCCAGTTTAAGGATTAGCTTGGGCAGGCATACAACTTTGCAAGAAATAAATTATTTTATTAAAATTTTAATTGGGACAATCGAAAGATTAAGAAAAATATCCGGGAGATAAATCAAAATTTTTACTTTTATCTTTTCGCTTTCCTCGTTCATCCCAGCGAGATGAACTCAGGGTTTCGCCCTGCGCTCGTCCGATGTCCATCGGACACCATGCCCGCTTTCGGGCTCAAAACCCGCTCAAAGGCAAAAGTAAAAATTTCTTACACAAAACATGTATAGCAAAAAAGTAATCGAACATTTTTCCAATCCGAAGTTTTTCGGGAAAATAGAAAATCCCGATATCGTCGGCAAAGCCGGTAATCCACGCTGTGGAGACTTATTGACCATTTATTTAAAAATAGATAAAAAAACAAGTAAAATAAAGAATATTAAATTCGAAACATTGGGATGCGCAGCCGCGATTGCGGCTTCGGACATGATTTGCCAATTGGCTGTGGGCAAAACACTTGAACAAGCGATAAAAATCACTTTTAAAGACGTCTCTGATGAATTGGGGGTTTTGCCTCCTTTAAAAATTCACTGCGCTCAGCTGGTCACTGAAGCGTTAAGAGACGCAATTAATAATTATCATCCTGCGTAAAGACCGACAAGGGAAAACAATAAGTAAAAAAATATGAAAATCGATATAAAGAATCTCAAAAAGATATTAATTCCAGTGGTCGTAGTTGTTGTGCTTCTGGGCGTTGCCGGAGCACTGTATTATTTCGATCAGGGAAACAAAAACAAGATTTCCTCGGAAGGTGCCGGGACAAAAGTAATAGATTTCATCAACACGAATCTTTTAAAGGGGCAGGCTACTGCTACATTGGAAACAATTACCGAGGAAAGCGGAGTATATAAGATTTTATTCAAAGTCGAAACACAGGAATACACATTCTATCTTACGAGAGACGGAAAACTTTTATTCACTTCCGGCGGACCAATGCCCGAAACAAGTCAGACCAACAATACCGATGCCAATACAACCGCACAAACAAATATTCCCAAACAAGACGCCTCTCAGGCGCTGCTTTTCGTAATGAGTTTTTGTCCCTACGGCAATCAAGCGGACGAAGCGATGCTTCCGGTTGCCAATCTTTT
>JAUYCU010000052.1 GCA_030692145.1 bacterium | reverse complement strand
TCAGGCGGGTTGCTAAAAACAAAAATATGACTGAAGAAAAAAAATCCACCTCCGCCGAGGCTTCGGCGGGCAAGGAAGTAAAGGTGCCGGAAAAATTCAAAAAACTGGTCGAGGAAGTCGAAAAAATGAGCGTGATGGATTTGGCGGAATTGGTTAAGGTTCTGGAGGACAAATTCGGAGTAAGTTCAGCAATGGCAGTCCCGACGGCGGTCGGGATCCCGACAGAGGTCGGGATTAAAGAGGAAAAAACCAGCTTTAATGTTGAATTAAAAAATGCCGGCGCACAAAAAATCCAAGTGATAAAAGCATTGCGTGAAATTACCGGATTGGGACTAAAAGAAGCGAAAGATTTGGTTGATGGCGCACCGAAAACGGTAAAAGAAAACGTGAAAAAAGAGGAAGCGGAAGAGATGAAGAAAAAACTGGAAGAAGCCGGAGCTGCTGTCGAACTGAAGTAATGCTTCTATAACTTGTAATAAAAATACCCTCGCGCTGCGGGGGTATTTTTATTCGTACAAAATCGAAATTTAAATTTCTATTTTATATATTTTCGAACCGTTAAGCAAGAAAATCGTTTTTTCGTTATCGCTTACCCAAAAACTTTTTAGAGAATCGAAGTTTTCCGAAACATATTGAACGGTAAAATTATCTTTTTTGTTTATGGAAATTATCCTTTTATTTGTCGGGTCCAGGGCGTAGAGGTTTTTCATTCGGTCATTGGTGAATAGTTTTGTGCCGTTGTTTATGGCGGGACTGATTTGAGGTTTTATTTCTCTGCTTTTTTGTCCTTGAACGTATTCCAGAATCAAGCCATTTGCCTTGGATACGAAAACACTTCCGTCAACGGCAAAAGATTGGGCATCACCAAGTTCCGGATCGGAATTTTTTTTCAACCAATTCGAGCCGTTGAGCAATGTTTCTTCGGGAGAATACTTCAGGATTGTTTGTTTCGCGGTGTCCAAGAAATAAATATTATTATTGTAATTGGTCATGTCTTTTATATTTAGAGTGTTTTCCAGGTTCGGTTTAATCAGATAAGTATTGTAATTGTCGTTTTTTCCGTAGACATAAATTTTTTCCGGATTGGACAAGAGAAAAAGCGAATTTTCCCTGACTGCACCCAGCTTGAAGGTATCTTTCGATGAAACAAAAACCAAAGTGGGACTGGCGGGGTTATCCAGATTAATTTTGTTTATGAACCCCGAGGTTATTTCGTAAAGATAAATCGTATTTTCCAGGAGCAGCATTCCTTGTGGGTTAAAAGTATAAGTGCTTTTGGCCAAGTCGGTAATTTCTTCCAGGTTGGTGATAATTACTACATTATTAATGCTGTTTTGTTGAAGATTCAAATCTTCTTTTATTTTTTGAAAACCATTAAACGCCTTTTCTTTTACTGCTGGCGGTAATTCCGCAAGCACCGAATCGATATCCGAAGTCAGGGCATCCGCTTGCTGTAAAAGACTTTGAGCCGTTGCTTGGTCCTGATAAGCCAAAGCAATTTCGCTTTTTCCCGTCAGTGTTTTTATTCTCTCGGCCAGGTTTTCGATTTTATTTATTTTTGTTTCGTAGCCGATTTTTTGAAAGACGTAAGGAGAGAGAAGCAGGGAAAAAACAACGAATAATGCCAATAAATAATTAACGATACTGTATTTGGAGAGAAAATTTATCAATCGGGAAGATCCAGGCTTGGCTAAATCGGTCTTCAATAAATTATTTGTTTTTATCAAGTAAGAATTTGTCAGTTTTTGCAGGTCAATGCCGACAATTTCCGTTTTCTCTTTTTTGGGCGCTCTCTTTTCTTTTTGCGGGGGTTTTGTTTCCGCATCAAGAATTAGGCAAGCCATAGAACTTATCGGTTCTCTTTCCGAATCCTTTTTGTTTTTATTGTTTCTTGTTTGGTTTTCCAGGCTTTCTTTCAGGAAGTCGTAGAATTCTTCGCTACCAGAATTCATATTCATTTCTTTGATTTTTTGTTGAGAGACGAGATTCAAGATATCGTTCGTGGAGATAATCAATTTGTCGCCTTCTTCCAGTGTTCCGCTGGCGATATTGGAAAATGTTTTAATTGGTTCGTTTTTTTGTAAAATCGAAAACTTTTTGGCGATATTCGTTATTGTGTTCTGGCGTAATAAATAAACTAGCATATTGCCGGTTTGTCCGATATGAATATTGTTTTGTGAAAAGGCCAAACAGGTAAAATCGAGGTTTCCTATCCATTCCCTGTGTCCGCGCTTGGTAAAATCAGTAAGATAAATGTTCGCTCCCTGTAAAGCCGATTCCATGGCCTCAATAACGTTCTTTTTTGTATTCGCGTGAAAATCTCTCTTGATTGCCGAGGCCAGGAGATTAAGGAGAAAATCGAAGCTTTTGTGTTTTTTGACCGGAATATCGGAAATTTTACCCACCAGATAAAGGTTTCCCAATTGCATTTCTTCGGCAGTCAGCGCCTCGTAGGAAAAAACTCCGCAAACGGATTTTTTTTTGGTTGAGGGGTTGTGGTATACGATTTCCCGAAAATAAAGCTTGAGATTTTGATCTTCCATAGGTGTTATTATAATCGAAAAAATATGACTTTACAAGTTGGAGCGGAAGGGGTATTATGGATACGTATTTATATAATTATTGAAATCGAGGCTTTGGCACCTCAAGATGCCGAAATTTCGTTGTTAATATGAAGAAAAAACCCAAAAAAGGCAAAAAGCTTTTGAAAAAAGGAGGGGCAAAAAAGAGAAAAGCCGTCAAAAAGCTTAAATTTAAAGCACTCAAAAGAAAACCGAAGAAAATCGCGAAGAAAAAGAAGGCAATAAAACCGAAGAAAAAAATCAGGCGCGTGAAGAAGATATCCAAAAAACCGAAAAAAATCGTCAAAAAATCAAAGATAAGAAAGGCAAGGAAATCGAGAAAATCCTCAAAAATTAAAGCGCTTAAACCGAGAGTTTATATCGGTAAGGGTCTTCTGGAACAATTATTCGAATCACAACCAAAGGTTAAAGTTTTGAAATTCTTTTTCAGGAATTTTCAGGATGTGTTTACCTTGAAACAGATTTTTAGACGGCTGCGAACAAATGTTTCATTGGTGCGTCGGGAAATCGGCAAGCTGGAAAGATTAGGTTTAATCAAGCAAAAAAAAGTTTGGTTGATATTCAAAAAAAAGAGAGGAGGGACGAGAAAAGAACAAAAACTGGTATACTGTATAAATACCGATTTCGATTTCTTTAACGAATTGAAGAATCTGATTTTGAAATCGACGATTTCTTCCAAAGAAGAATTGATAAACAACGTCAAGAAAATCGGGAATATCAAGATTCTTGCTTTGTCTGGAATTTTTACCGGTGACGAAACAGCGAAAGCGGATATTTTGATTGTGGGCGATAAAATTAACTCCCGAAAGCTGAATACATTTCTCAAGGACTTGGAAGCCGAAGCAGGGAAGGAATTAAATTGTTCGGCAATGAGTACCAGAGAATTCAATTACCGTTACGATATGTATGACCGATTTGTCAGAGATTTGCTTACCGGCAAAAGCGAAGTTTTGATCAACAGAATAAATTTGTGGTAATCGGCACGCATAGCTCAGTTGGTTAGAGTGTTGCATTCACATTGCAAAGGTCTCTGGTTCGAGTCCAGATGCGTGCATATTGATTTTTGATATTGAGCTTGATAAACTGAAATTATAAAAAATTATTAAGGAGGTAAAATTATGGAGGAAAAACTTCAAAAAGTAGCGGAAGATTTCCTGAAAAGAATTCAGGAAATCTTACCAGCAGGTAAAGCCGATAAGTCGTTCGTTGTCGGCATTGTCGGAATGATTGGTTCCGGCAGGACGCTTCTTGCGAAAACTTTGGTCGAAAACATTAAAGGCGCGGTTTTGATTTCCGCGAACAGCGCGAGATATTTGCTGAAAGAGCAGAATTTGCCGTGGGGAGAGAACGTTTATGCGTGTATATTTTTTGTTGTCGAATGGTTGGTTGGCAACGGCTATGTTGCTGTTCTCGACGGAAATCAGGTGGAAAAAGATAGAAGAGTCAGGCTGAAGGAATTAGCCAAAAAGTCAGGGGTAAAATATAATCTTTTAAAGATTATTACCTCTGAAGCGACCGCTGAAAAATACCTCAGAGAAAAGTATAGCCAGCCGCCGAAAAACACTTTTGAGGACTATTGGCCAGGAACCGACGCAGACGATATAGTACAGAATCTTAAAGAAAGAAACAAGGATTTTTATGCCATTGACCAGGAAGATCCGAAACAGGAATTTTTTGCCGAAATCGAAAATGAAGGCACGATCGAAAAATTCAAGCAGAAGGCCGTCAAGATTGCGAGAAAGCTTCAATAGGTTATTGCCGAGATGGAATTGGCGAGGCGAAAGCCTCGCCATTTTTTATTTCCGATAAAGATTTGCTATAATAGAAGTATGCCTATGGCGATTGTTTTCTGGCGATGGTATTACGGTGAAGCGGTAAAGAACGTTTTACTTGCCTGGAAGAATTATATTATCTTCGCCTCGAATTACTTTTCCATTCCTTTACTTTTAAGGACGCTTTTTGCGCCCTGGAAAAGAGACATTACCCGTAAACCAAAAGGATTGGACTTCAAAAAACTTTTCGAATATTTTGCTTTTAACCTGATTTCTAGCGGCTTGGGATTTTTGGTGAGATTCGTTACGGTTTGTGTCGGTATAATTTCTCTTATCGCTACGGTGATAGTCGGAGCAATATTTTTCGTGTTCTGGGTGTTCCTGCCATTAATTTTGGTGGGACTTTTAATTTTCGCCATTATTTTATTGATTTAATCTATGTTCGATTTAAGAAAGAAAAATTTGGTTTTTAGGGCGATAAGGCTGGAAGAAATTTTCCCCATTCCTGTGTTGAGGGCAATGAATGTTTTTTGGGGTCTTGCGGCCGTGATTTCGGCGTTCTCGCTTTTGAAGCCGGGAATTTTGGGGTTATCCAGCCAGCAGGTTTTTGGCATCGCGATTATCTCCACTTGTTTTCTTGTTATTGGTTCGGTTTATATGGCTTTTCTCGGCGCTTTGCGTGAGGACTTTTTAGTGAAGAAGTCTTTAGTGGATAGAATTGCCTTAAGAAGCGTCAAGGAAATAAATCTGGCGCATTATTTGGATTTTCGCGTGGCTAGGGCAACGAAAAGAGCGTTGGTTTTTTGCCAAAAGAAAGGAGTTCCTTTAAATATTTTTGCGATTATTTTTTGTCTTTGGAAAGACAGAAGGGGGGAGTTGATTTTCGAAAAACTGGGACTGAACAGAAACTTATTTAAGGAAAAACTCGATGCGGAGATAAAAAAAATAAAAGAGGATAAGTCGACGGAAACAGAAAGTGTTTTGGCGGTTTTCGAAGAGGCGGCATATTTCGCCATTAATGGTTTTCATCGCGATATCGAAATAAGGGATTTCTTGGTTGCCGCATCGGAGCTGAACAGCAGATTTAAAGAAATGCTTTCCGTAAACGAAATGGAGTTTAAGGACGTTGATCACGTAACCGCTTGGGAGGATTTTACGGAAAACGAAATAAAAATAAGAAAACAATTCTGGCGACTGGAAAATCTGATGAAACAAAGGGGAGTGGGCAAACAATGGGCAGCGGGGTATACGGTAAACGTGGATAAATATAGTACGGAAATTACGGAAGTTATCAGAAGAAGGAATCTTTCCATTCATTTAATTGGGCATGATAAGGAAATTTATGCTATTGAAAGAATCCTTTCCCGAAGCGGTGAGAATAATGTTTTATTAGTTGGCCAGCCCGGTTCTGGTCGTTCAACAATCGCCTATGCGTTTGCGAAAAAAGTTGTTGAGGGTCGTTCATTCGCCAATCTTAACGATAAAAGAATTTTGGAGCTTGATATGCAGGCTGTTTTTTCCGGCTTAGATACTCCCGGAGACATCTTGGAAAGACTAAAAATAATTTTTTCCGAAGCAGTTAATTCGGGCAACGTAATTTTGGTTATTGACGAAATTCATAATTACCTGGGTTCCGAAAAAGGACCAGCGGCAATCAATATTACTCCGATTATTCTTCCTTATTTATCGTCTTCGAATTTTCAGGTTATCGGCATAACAAATTACGAAGCATATTATAAGTACATCGAAACCAATTCTTCAGTAAAAAGCCTTTTTGTCAAAGTTGAAGTCAATGAACCGACTGTCCAGCAAACAATATTTATTTTGGAGGATATGTTACCCGGTCTCGAGAGAAGATATGACGTAAGCGTAAGTTATCGGATTTTGAGGGACATCGTCAAATTAACCGAACGCTATATTCAGAATGCGCCTTTTCCCGGGAAAGCAATCGATATTTTGACCGAGGTTTTGTCGTATACCAGTTCAAGGGGAGAAAAAATTGTTTTGCCGGAGTACGTTAATAGAATTGTTTCCGAAAGGGTCGAAGTGCCGGTCGGCGCAATTCAGGAAGAAGAACGGAAAAAACTTTTGGCCCTGGAAGAAAGAATACATCAAAGAGTCATTAATCAGGAAGAGGCGGTAAAATTAATTTCCGAAGCAATGCGCAGGGCAAGAGCAGGAATCAAGGGAGGAAAAAGACCAATCGGCAGTTTTCTTTTTCTTGGTCCGACAGGCGTGGGGAAGACCGAAACTTCGAAGGCATTGGCGGCCGCTTATTTCGGTTCGGAAGAAAGGATGATAAGGTTTGATATGACCGAATACCAGGACGCTTCTTCGGTCAATCGTATGATTGGTTTTGCGGAAAAGGGGGAGCCTGGTCTTTTTACGAAAGCAATAATCGAAAATCCTTTTTCTTTGGTACTTTTGGACGAAATCGAAAAAACCCATTCCAATATTTTGAACTTATTCCTTCAGGTTTTCGACGAAGGATGGTTAACCGATGCTTTCGGGAAAAAAGTAAGTTTTACCAATGCGATTATAATCGGCACCTCGAATGCCGGAGGGGAATTAATCAGACAAAAGGTAAAAGCCGGCAAGAGTTTGGATTCTTTTAAAGAAGAATTAATCGATTATCTCTTGAAGCAGGGAATTTTTAAACCGGAATTTTTGAATCGTTTTGATGCAGTAGTTGTGTTCAAGCCATTAACTCACGAGCACCTGGTAAAAATAGCGATTTTAATGATTAACGATTTATCGAAGAGACTTTTAGAGGGAGCGGGCATTCGTTTAGTTGTTAATCCGAATTTGGTGGATAAAATAGTCGAATTGGGTTATCAGCCGGAATTTGGAGCAAGGCCGATGCGCAGGGTTATTCAGGATGAAATCGAAAGCAGGGTGGCGAAAAAAATATTGCAAGAAAATTTGAAGCGCGGAGATTTTATAGAAATAAAAGCAGAAGAGATAGAAGACTAGACAATACAAAAAGGAGTGAATGTGTATAAGTTGTGGATAAATTAAAGAGGAGAAGTTGTAAAAATTAGCTTTTTGAGGCTAATTTTTATTTTGTCCAACGTACTGTACGCGGTGTGGTGAGGTGTTGACAGAGGCTATTCAAGTGGAATAGAATTCAATTAGAGTGTTGAATTGTGGATAAAAGTGTTAATAAGTAAGTTTATCTGGGGAAAACAATAAACAGGAATAATAAAAAGATTTATGTTAATCGGGGAGTATACGCATACCATTGATACGAAAAAAAGATTAGCGATTCCTTCCAAGTTAAGGAAGGAGCTTGGGTTAAAAGCAGTTATTACCAGGGGACTGGATAACTGTCTTTTTATTTTTCCTCCGAAGGAATGGCAGAAACTGGTGGAGAAATTAAGTAATTTGCCCATTGGTCAAAAAGATACCAGGGGCTTCAGCAGATTGATGCTGGCCGGGGCCAGCGAAGTGGACTTGGATAGCTTGGGTCGAGTTTTGATTCCCGATTATTTAAAAAATTACGCCCAATTAAAAAAGAATGTGATTATTGCCGGAGTCTATAATCGTCTGGAAATATGGGATGAAGCAAAATGGAATATGTTTAAAAAACAAAGCGAGAAAGAAGTTGATAACATTGCCGAGAGATTGGGAGAGCTGGGCGTTTAAAATATTATGCATCAACCTGTTCTTTTGGAACAAGTTATACAATATCTTGGTCCAAGGCCAAACGAAAATTTTATCGATTGCACCATCGGCGAAGCCGGGCATAGCCAAGTCATACTTGAGTTAAATTCTCCGGATGGGAAAATACTGGGCATAGACGTTGATGCCGAATCCTTAAAAAGACTGCAAACCAATGAACGCTTGATTCTGGTACACGGAAATTTCAAGGATTTGAAAAAAATTGCCGAAGAAAACAGGTTTTCGAATATCAGCGGAATTTTATTCGACCTGGGTTTATCGAGTTGGCAAATAGACGAAAGCGGTAAGGGCTTTACATTCAGAAAAGATGAACCGTTGGTCATGATTTTGAACGGCAAACAGGAAGTAACCGCGGAAGAAATAATCAATCAATGGCCGGAAGAAAGCCTGGTCGAGATTCTGCAAAAATTCGGTGAAGAAAGATATGGCCGAAGAATAGTAAAAGGGATAGTCAACGAAAGAAAATTGCATCCCATAAAAACGACCTTTCAATTAAAAAATATAGTTTTAAAATCCATACCCTTCAGTCATACAAGAAGAGGAGCGGTAAGCAGAGTTTTAGCAAGAGTGTTTCAGGCGTTACGTATTGTTGTCAATGATGAATTGGAAAACCTAACCAAGGGAATGGAGCAAGCATTGGAAATTATCGATTCTGGAGGAAGAATTGTCGTTATTTCGTTTCATTCGCTCGAAGACAGAATCGTAAAGAATTTTTTCAAAGAGAAAAGAAATCAAGGAGTCCTGAGAGTCCTTACGGAAAAGCCGATAATTGCCGATGAAATAGAAATTAGTTTTAATTATCGCAGCCGCAGCGCCAAGCTGCGCGCGGCAATAAAAATATAGGGATCCAAAGGTTTTAACCTTGGAATCTTAGGTGGGGCGGCCCCCCACCTAAGAAGCCAAAGTAAATTTTAAAAATATGACCGTTATAAGTTTGGCCCATACGAATATCACGCGAGCACAATCATCTGTTTTTAAGGGTGTTGCTCGTACGCACAAAACCAAAAGATTATTGGCAATACTTTTAGTTTTTTCAATTGTCGTGTGCGGTTTTTTATATGTAATGAAGACAAGCGCCAGTACCGCTAAGGGGTATAAGATTCGAACGCTGAAAAATCAATTCAATGAATTTAATGAAATCAATAAGACGTTTCAAATCAGTATTTCAAATCTGAAATCCATAAATTTTTTACAATCAAAAACAGAGGGGCTGAAAATGGTGCAAGTCCGGGTTCAGGGAATTGAGTATCTTGCTTTTCCGTCAGCGAATGTTGTTGCCGCCAAATAAACCAAGGAAATATGAAAAATTGGAGATTTTACTTTTTAGTTGCCGTTGTTTTTCTTTGTTTTGGGGTTATTATCTTTCGTTTGTTTTTTCTACAGGTTACGAAACACAGCTATTACAAAGCGCAGGCCGATAGCCAGCACCAGAATTTTCAACCCATTTATCCGGCGCGGGGAGAAATTTTCATGAGAGATAAAAACACCGATGATCAACGCTTATCTCTTTTTCCTGTTGCCATTAACAAAGATTTTTGGAAGATTTCCATTGTTCCAAGAGAAATCCAGAAAAAAGAGGAGACAGTTAAATTACTTTCTCCTCTTTTAGAGACTAGAGAGGAAACGCTTAGGGAAAGAATAAACAAGAAAGACGATCCGTATGAGCCCTTAAAATCAAAAGTCGAACAAGGTTTGGTCGAAAAAATTAAGGCATTGAATCTGGAAGGAATCCTTTTCGATAAGGAGAATTGGCGTTATTATCCGAATAATGACCTGGTTTGCCATTTAATCGGTTTTCTGGGCATGGATGGAGATACAAAAGTCGGAAGATACGGGGTTGAAGGTTATTACGAAAAGGAATTAATGGGAAAAGTCGGTTTAGTCGAGGCGAAAAAAGACAGTTCTGGAGAAATAATTTCCGTGGGGGGAAGCGTGATTAACGAGCCCGAAGATGGAGCGGATTTGATTCTAACCATCGATCCCAACGTATCTTTTTTTATCGAAGGAAAACTCGCGGCGATAATCAAGAAACTTGACGCCGTAAAAGGAACGATTATCGTAATGGAGGTAAAAACCGGAGCAATCAGGGCAATGAGTACTTGGCCGGGATTTGACCCCAACAAATACAACGAAGTAGAGAACAACAGATTATTCGTCAATTCGGCAATAAGCGAAATTTTCGAACCGGGTTCTATTTTTAAGCCAATTACCATGGCCGCGGCGCTCGACGCAGAGGTGATTACGCCCAACACCACCTATGAGGATAAAGGGTATACGGAAGTCGGCGGAATAATCATCAAAAATGCGCTGGACAAGGCAGAGGGCGTTCAAACCATGACTCAGGTTATCGAAAAATCTCTGAATAGTGGCGCGATTTTTGTTCAACAAAAATTGGGCAAGGACGGATTCAGAAAATATGTCGAAAAATTCGGCTTTGGAGAAAAAACAGGCATAGATTTGGGGGGCGAAGAAAAAGGCAATATTTCAAATTTAAAAAAGAAGAATGATGTCGATTACGCAACAATGTCCTTTGGTCAGGGTATCGCGGTTACTCCGATACAGCTTGTGGCGGCAATCGGCGCAATTGCCAATGACGGAATTCTTTTAAGGCCTTATATTTTGGAAAGAATAAAATATAAAAACGGAGAAGAAAAAATAACCCAACCGAAAGAAGTCAGGCGCGTGATTTCTTCCGATGCGGCGTCGCGAATGACCGCGATGATGGTCAGCGCCGTAAAAAACGGTTATAGTAAAAAAGCGGGAGTCGAAGGCTATTTAATCGCCGGAAAAACCGGAACAGCTCAAATTCCCGATCCCGTAAAAGGCAATTATTCCGAAGAAACGATTCATACTTTTATCGAATTTTTTCCCGCATTCAATCCGCGTTTCGTGATTTTGATAAAAGTGGATAAACCAAAGGGAATTAATTTTTCTTCCGATTCGATAACTCCATTGGCAAAAGAACTGACGGAATATCTGTTGAATTATTACGAAATTCCGCCAAGCCAATAAAAAAAATGAGAAAATTACTGCAAAAATTATTGAGATTTTTTTCCAAGTCGGTTTTGTTGAAGTATAAACCGGTGATTGTTGCCATAACCGGAAGCGTCGGCAAGACCTCTACCAAGGAGGCGATTTATCATGTTTTAAAAACCCATTTTGGCGAAAAAGAAGTGCGCAGAAACCGGCGGAATTACAATAACGAAATTGGCGTACCTTTGACGATTTTCGGATTGGAAACGGGCGGTAGTTCTGTTTTTCTTTGGTTTCTGAAATTCATAAAAATATTATGGATGATTGTTTTTAAAATCAAGTACCCGAGCTTTTTGGTTTTGGAGATGGGCGCAGACAGACCTGGGGATATAAAATATCTGATGGATTTTGTCCGACCGAAAGTCGGAGTGATTACCGCTTTGGGAGAAATCCCCGTACATGTCGAATTTTTTGAAAGCCCTCGGCAGGTTGCGAACGAGAAAAGAAATTTAATATCTTCCTTAAATGAGAGCGGAATCGCGATTTTAAATTACGACGACGAAGCCGTAAGACAAATGGCCGAAGGAATCAGCGCAAAGATACTGACTTACGGTTTAAAAGACAGAGCCGATATCCGTGCAACGAATTACGACCTGAAGGTTAATTCAAACGGAAGCGTAAGCGAGCTTAATTTCAAGTTAGAATTTTCGGGGAGCAGTGTCCCGGCAAAACTCGTGAATGTTTTGGGAGTTCAGCATTTGTATTCGACTCTGGCTGCGGCAAGCGTGGGCATTACTTTTAATATGAATCTGGTGGAAATCGTCGAGGCATTGAAAGAATTTCATCCGCTTCCCGGAAGAATGCGTTTAATTAAAGGCATTAAAAATACTTTGATTGTCGATGATACCTATAATGCCGCTTTGCTTTCTATGGAAGCAGCCTTGGAAAGTTTGAAGATTTTCGAAAATCGCAGAAAAATCGTTGTTTTGGGCGATATGCTGGAAATCGGAAAATATACGCCCGAGGCGCACAAAAAAATCGGCAAAAAAGCTTCGGAAATAGCAGATTTGATTTTTACGGTTGGGTCAAGGTCAAAGTTCATTGCCGAAGAAGCAAAAAAGCAGGGGTTTTCCGAAAATAAAATTTTTCAATTTATGGTTTCAAGCGACGCGGCAATAAAAGTTCAGGAAGAAATTAAAGAAAACGATATAATTTTAATTAAGGGTTCTCGGGCAATGAAAATGGAAAAAATAGTTAAGGAAATTATGGCCGAGCCGGAGAAGGCGGGGGAATTGTTGGTTGGGTAGGATGAAAATTTATTTTCTTGTCGACACGTGTCAGCCACTCCAGCGAGTGGCTGCACTAATTCTCGGCCGAAATTTTGCCTGCGGCGAAAACCATGCTTTCGGCCTCCGAAGTTGTCTCAGTGAAAATAAATTTTCACCCTTGATTTTAGAGGAAGATTTTGCTATTCTTTTATTGAGGCCCCATCGTCTAGTGGCCCAGGACATCAGGTTCTCATCCTGAAAACACCGGTTCAACTCCGGTTGGGGCTGCAAATTCGCTTTTAACTTTGGCGGATTTTTTATATCTTAAATTCGTGATAAAATTAAATTAAGATGATTTTTGTCTATCTTTTTATTTTTGTTGTTGCCTGTTACGTTTTAGTGCGGAGTGGAACGATTTTGGTCGGAGTAATGACGTCGTTATGCCGTTATTTTAGAATTACAGAATATGTTTTTTCTTTTCTTTTGATGGCTTTTGCCACAACTCTGCCCGAATTATTCGTGGGAATTACCGCGGGATTCAGAAATCTGTCCATTATCTCTTTGGGTAACGTGATTGGTTCAAATCTTATTAATCTCAGTTTTATTTTAGGGATAATTGCGGTTGCGGCAAAAGGATTAAGAATTGAAAGCAGAATTGCAAAAAAAGATATCTGGATATCTTTTTTTATTATTTTATTACCTTTATTTTTGTTGTTTGATAAAAAAATATCCCGTGGGGAAGGATTTTTATTGTTGCTAGTTTTTGGTTGGCACGTCTATTATCTTTTAAAATCGAAAGATGTCTTCAAGCACAGAATCCATCATATTAAAAACGAAATAACCCATTCGGGAAAATTCTTCCTCAATATCCTTTATTTTGTTTTTGCCACAATGTTTCTGATCTTAAGCGCTCTTGCAGTGGTTGAAAGCGCGAAAATGATTGCCGTCGAACTTTATGTGCCACTTTCTTTGATTAGTTTGATTTTGATTGCTTTCGGGACTTCGCTTCCGGAACTGGTTTTTGGTATGCGTGCGGCAATTGCCAAACACGAGGGATTAAGCCTGGGAAATCTATTCGGAGCAGCGGTGGTTAATTCCACTTTTATTTTGGGGATAACCGCGATTATCAGTCCGATTCAAGTGCAAGATTTCAAAATAATACTTATTGGCGGAATATTTATGGTTGTTGCCGTTTTATTTGCCAATATTTTTATCGGCAGTAGAAACAAACTTTCTTGGAAAGAAGGGTTGATACTGATCGGGTTTTACCTGGCGTTTTTGGTTGCGGAATTTTTATTAAAATAGTAACATAGCATCATGACATTGTTTTTATATATTACAATTACGGTTTTGATTGGATTGGTCTTGTTTTTTGCATTCAGAAAACAAACCGGGGGATTATCGGCAGAACTGAAAGAAATCAGGAAAGAATTGACCGAATCGCGTGAAAAGAATATCGAAACCCTGCAAAAACAACTGGAACAAAGCGGGCAAATCGCCCGTGATGCGACAACGAGGATTAAAGACGTTACTTCGCAATTGGAAAAAATTCATGCCGATCACCAACACGTTATCGATGTTAAAGAACAATTGGGGAAATTGACCGATGTTTTGGCAAACCCCAAACAACGCGGGATTTTAGGAGAGTATTTTTTGGAAACACTTCTGAAGAATGTGTTTCCGCCCAACCAATATAAATTACAATATAAGTTTAAGGATGGAGAAATAGTCGATGCGGTAATTTTTGTCAAAGATAAAATTATTCCCATTGATTCCAAGTTTTCTTTGGAAAATTATAATCGTATTCTGGAAGAAAGAGATCTGTCGAAAAGAGAACAGTTAGAAAAAGCGTTGAAACAGGATTTGAAAAACAGAATTGAAGAAACCGCGAAATATATCAGGCCGGCGGAAAAAACAATGGATTTTGCGTTTATGTTTATTCCCTCGGAGGGAATTTACTACGATTTATTGATTAATCAGGTTGGCGCGGTTAAAATCAGCACCTATGATTTAATCGAGTACGCGTTTAAGGAAAAACACGTGATTATTGTTTCTCCGACATCTTTTTACGCGTATTTGATGACGGTTTTGCAGGGATTACGGGCGCTGCAAATCGAAGAGTCGGCAAAGGAAATTTTGGAGGGGGTTGAGGTTTTGCGCAAGCACCTCTTGAATTATAATGAATTCCTTGCTAAGCTGGGAAATCACCTCGGAACAACGGTTAGCACGTACAATAAAGCCTATAAGGAATTCGCCAAAATCGAGAAAGATACGGCAAAGTTGACCGAAGGCAAAGAAAAAATCGAACCATTGGAAATCGATGGACCGAAGCATATCGAGGACTAAATAAATTAGGTTTTTATTTAAATCTTCCGCTTTCCTCGACCGTCCCGGCGAGTCGGTCTCAGGGTTTCGCCCTCCGCTCCTGTCGCCAGAGGCGACAGACCGTGCCCGCTTTCGGGCTCAAAACCCGCTTAAAGATTCAAATAAAAACAAATTGATTATTAGTAGAAAAACTTTATGAACATCGCAGTAATCAAAACCGGAGGAAAGCAATATCTGGTTTCGCCGGGAAAAAGAATAAAAATCGAGAAAATTGAAGGTAAGGAAGGTGGTAAAATTGAATTTACCGAGGTTTTGCTTTTTGCAACCGATAAAATTATCGAAATCGGAAAGCCGACAATTAAAGGCGCGAAAGTCGTTGCTACGATTTTGAAGCAGGGTAAAGGCAAAAAGGTGGTTATTTTCAAGTATAAAGCCAAGAAACGTGAAGCAACAAAAAAAGGCCATCGTCAGACCTTTACCGAAGTGGAGAT
>JAUYCU010000008.1 GCA_030692145.1 bacterium | reverse complement strand
ATATGCCGGTATTATTATTGATAAATGTATTTTATTGTCCACCCCGTTAGTAGATTTCCGACATTTTAAATATCGGAATTCTAAAATTAATAATTATTTATTATGGTAAAATGCTTAATTTTGCCCCGCGCGTTATCGATCCGACCCTGGTCGGATCAGTCGGAAATTCACTACGGGGTCCATATAACTAAATTATATCACAACTCGATTAAACAAAAAATCCCGCCAAGCGGGATTTTTATCAAACCTTGGTCAATATTTTCGGCCCCCTTTTCGTAATCGCTATAGTGTGTTCAAAATGCGCGGAAAGACTGTTATCCAGTGTTTTATAACCGAATCTATCTTCACCTCTTTTAATGCGCCAATTTCCTATCGCGACCATCGGCTCCAAGGCCAAAACCATACCTTCTTTTAATACGACTCCTTGCTCCTTTCGGCCGTAATTTAAAATCTGTGGGTCTTCGTGTACTTGCTTGCCCACCCCGTGACCAACTAATTCTCGAATCACGTTAAAACCCCGTTTCTCCACGTAATTCTGAATTGCCCAGCCAATATCTTCTAAGTAATTACCCGGCTTCGCTTGCTTAATGGCAATTTCAAGAGATTTTTTTGTTGTTGTGATTAATTTTCTAACTTTTTTATCGATTTTCCCAACAGGAACGGTGATTGCTGCATCAGTACAAAACCCTTTAAATTTTATTCCTAGATCAAGGGTAAGAATATCACCATTTTTCAAAATTTTTTTACTCGGTACGGCATGAACTATTTCTTCGTTTACGGAAGTACAAAGTGCTGCGGGATAACCATTAAAACCCCTAAAAGAGGGTTTTGCGCCAAACGAAAAAATAAGGTCTTCGGCGACCTTATTGAGATATGCGGTGGTAATTCCAGATTTGACTTTTTTGCTTAGAGTTTTCAGTATCTTGGCCAGAATTTTTCCACCTTCCCGCATTATTTCGATTTCTTTTTCGGAATAGATGTTTACCATTTTTATTTAATGGCTTTTAAGATGTCTTTTAAAACCCCTATAACTGCTTGTCCTCCGTTAACTTCTCTTGTTTTAATTCCTTGTTTTTTGAAATACGTGATTATCGGCATTATTCTTTCTTTGTATTCGAGAAATTTCGATTTAACTACTTCCGGATTACTGTCCTCTCTTTGTATTAGTTTTGAACCATCAATTGGGCAATTTCTTAATTTAGCGTTTTCCTTGCTGTATAAAATAGGGTGGCGCATTAATTCGCAAATTTTTCTGTGTTTATTTCGCCAAATCGAAGTCTTCAATTCTTGCTTGATTAAAATAGCAATGACATTAGAAATACCAAAAAGGTTTTTTAGTAGAGGAACCATTTGTCTTGCCTCATATAATGTTTTAGGGGACCCAGAAAGAATTATTCCTTTCCTTTCTCTGGCTAATTGTTTAATTTTGCTTTTAACCCAAAAAGATATCAATGGCGGACTCATCCATTTACCTGAATTTCTTATTTCTCTTTCTTTCCAGAGAAAATATCTTTCCCCATCAACCCTTACAAAATCGCCCCTTTTTATATTTTCGAATTTTTTTTCAATAATCTCGCTTGTTTCAAAATGGAAAAAATCAAACCTTTCGGCCAATAATCCGGCTTGTGTTCCTTTGCCTGAACCGGGAGGTCCTAAAATAATTATTACTTTTATTTTTTTAGAATCCTTCATAATCGCGCATGGTTAACTGTCCTTCGACTTGCTTCATTGTTTCCAAGACCACGGAAACAACAATCAAAACCGCGGTTCCGCCGATGCTCATACTGGAAAGTCCGGTGGCCTGGGTAACGACTGTCGGCAAAACCGCAATAAAACCCAAAAACAACGCT
>JAUYCU010000079.1 GCA_030692145.1 bacterium | reverse complement strand
ACCGGAAGTGGGACAGGATTAAGTGTTGGTTTTCTTTTGTTGGAATGTTTTGAGTATGTTTTTTGCGTTTCCTAGGTAGCATAGGACGTTTTGTTTGATTTTTCCTTTGATGATTTTGCTTTCTACGATGTAGTAATACTTTTTGCCTTTTACTTTTTTGCTTCTGAGGTATGCCATTGTTGGTTTTTAATATTTTTAGGTTAATAAAATAGTATGTTAGGCATTATAAGTGTAAATGTTTTATTGTGATTTATTAAATATAATGGAGTATATAAATCTTTTTAAAAAGTTATGCATTAAAGTAGGTTATGGTTCAGTTGAGGACGAAGCAGTTAAGGCGCAAGGTAAGAGAGCTTGACGAGCATATTTTTGAAGATTACAAGAAGATCAGAGCAGAAGAAAAGGTGAAGAGGGATCATGCAGGATACGAGAGGGATTTTATGAAAAGGTTGAAAGAAGCTGTAAAGAATCTGGAACCTTTAATTGATAAAGCAACGAAGAACTTTTCTGTTTATAAGGGAAAAGGTGGCAAGCCGAAGCTAAGCCTTAACAAAAAGTTGAGAATGATTCTTGTAAAACAGTTAGTGGACAAGAGCAACAGGAGCATGGCTTACCTTGCAGGCGTGTTCTCAACAATAGCCGAAGTAGATGTGAGCTATAAAACTGTTGAAAGGCTTTATTCAGACCCAGAAGTTTATTTTGCTCTTCACAACCTTTTTGTTTTATTATTAAAACAGAAAAACGTTGATAACATCGACGGTAGTGGAGACGCGACAGGCTACAGCCTGATAATAAGCAAACATTATTCATCAATAGTTCAGAAACTGAAAGAGAAAGCAAAAAAACAAGGTAAGAATAAGAAAAAAATATTCGTTTTCAAATTCGTAATCCTCGACCTTAAAACCAGGTTATATGTTTGTTATGGGACAAGCCTTGTCAGCGAGAAAAAAGCATTCGAAAAAGCAATAAAAATGCTCAAAGACTTGGGAATTAAGATAAACTCGATAAGACTTGACAAGTATTATAGCTTCCCTTCATATTTTAAATTCTTTCCAAACGCTACGATATACATAATCCCAAGAAAAAATTCTAAACTAGGACACGGAACAGCATGGCTACGAACAATGAAAAAATTCGTACAAGACACCACCAACTACTTAAGAGAATACTACAAAAGAGAAGCCTCCGAAAACAGCTTCGGATGCGATAAAAAAATGTTCGGATGGAAAATCAACCAAAAACGAGAAGACAGAATCGACACCGCAGCATTCATCAAAACCATCTGGCACAACCTCATATGGACATACAAAAATTAATCCTGTCCCACTTCCACTAAACCATCTTGAGCAGCGACGGTCTTAACACCAGACTTAGTCTGTATTTCAACAGCTTCCGCAGCAGGGCCGGCCTCGATCATAGACCTGCCAAAATGCTGAAGTATAGCCATCTTAGGCTTAACGCCCTTGAGAAGCTCAACCACATCATCAGAATTCATATGA
>JAUYCU010000024.1 GCA_030692145.1 bacterium | reverse complement strand
GAATTAACTCCCGATATTATAAGGTCCGGCGCAACCAAAGATATAGTTGAAGTCAAGTAAGAAAGGAAAAACAATGAGAGAAGTTAGCCCGGAAAGACTTGTTAAAGATGTCAGGCGAGTGCTCGAGAATCCTTTTTGGATTTCGGGACTGGAAACAGATAAATATTATGAGCGGTTGCACGATGATCACGACGGAACTTATCAGGGCAATATCAGGGTGGCCATTGCACAAGATGGCGATATTTATGTTGAAACTGACGGAAAATCACTCTTAAGGTTCCGTATGCCGTTTTCTGGAGGAGGAATGAGTCCGCGCGTCAGAAACGCCTTACTGATTCTGGCTTACGCAATCAAACTCGACAACGAGAAAAAACCCCAACACATCCCTCAAGAGAGGGAAAAATAGGAGGACCGAGGACGGATTACGTAATCCGTCCTTTTTTGTTTTAAGTCTTTGGCATCAAAACCTATTCAACATTACAGGGCGGCCGCCCTGTAATGTTGAATAATATTAAAATAAGAGATATAATTAAATTAATCAACGAAATTCCTAGTATTATTAATAATATTATAAAAATTATGCGATTACCGTTTACGGAAAAATTTTTATGGGATATGTATAAGGCCGCCAAATTTACGGCCGGTGCCTTGGACAAATTAGGCAGGGGTCGTTATCGCGGCCTACGCGGCGCACGCGAAATAATAAAATTTTTAAGTTATCCCGATTATTTAGATCTTAAAAAACTAGAACAAAAAAAATTAGGGAAAGAACGATTTGGCCGCTTAATCGAATATTTAAAATATAATGGATATTTGTATGTTAGAAAAACAAAGAACAAAGAAGGAATTTTTATTTCATCGAAGGGGGCCGGAAAGATTTTAGACATCAAAAACAAAATAGAGGGGAGGCCAATACGTAAAGACGGAAAATGGCAGATGATAATTTTTGATATTCCGGAAAAGTTAAAAAAAAGAAGAGATTATCTTCGAGACGGACTTACGAGATTGAAGTATAGAAAATTACAGCAGAGCGTTTGGATTTGCCCATACGATGTTTTCAGGGAGACAAAGGAATTAATTGAATATTTTAAACTTGAACCATTTGTGATAACGCTTTTAACGGAAGAAATAAGCATCAGGTAAAAACACTGACTTTATAGTGCGGCCGCCCTGTAAGGTTAAATAGTGGCTGTAGTTAGCTTGGGTGGTGTAAAATACTTGACGGGGGGAAGAGGATGTCCTATATT
>JAUYCU010000084.1 GCA_030692145.1 bacterium | reverse complement strand
GCCCGTAACTCCAGCAGCATTAATCACTACCTCCGGACCAATTTCTTCCAATTCTCTCCTGATTGCCGGTAAATCGGTAATATCGACTTCGGAAATCAAAGAATCTTCCAGAAAATTGTTGAATTTTCTGGCCAGCCAGCCGCTGCTTTTTCCAAAAATCAGGTATTTCATAATTTCTTTGGTTATTTCTTCGGTATATCCAATACTATCAAACTGCAATAAATTTTTCAACCAAAAAACATATTGGAAAACTTATCGATTAAATAGTCAATAATTTTATTTTAGAAATGGCAAGGGCCGAAGAAATCTTCGGCCTAAACCAGAATTTCAAAAAGCTCCGATTTGTATTTATTGATTAATATTTTGAGGAATTCCAATCTCGGGTCTGATTTGAATATTGGTGGCGGTAACGCTTCCGTCGGAATTGGTTATGCCATTAACTATGATTGTTTTGCCGGTTTCCAAATCGCCAAAAGCTCCATCCGTAGATTTTGTGATACTAGTGGAATCGGAAAAAAATACGATTTTCGAACCTCCATCCTGAAGCTTTACCGTAACACTATTATCACTTTTGGAGATAATATCCCCCGACACGAATCCACTGCCGGTCCGGGCTCCTCCACCAGCGCCTGTCCCGCGAAAACCACCAGCAGCGCCGGCTTGCTGCATCCTTTGTTGTCTCTGTTCCGGCGTAAGATTCTGTAAACTTGCCAGAGAATTTTTGCTTTGATCGTATTTCATGCCTGCGAAAAACGCTCCTCCTCCAATGATTAAAACCGCTAAAATAAAAACTGGTAATAGTTTTTTCATGTTTTTGCTTATTTACCCCGTTAAATGTCGCCTTTGGCGACTCCCGTTTCGCGGGATTTAACAGGGTTGGATTAATTTTTATTAACCTGCCCGAAACGCCAGTAAGCTGGCTTACGTGGCGGGCGGGTTATTCGTAACGTAATGCTTCGATAGGATTTAATTTTGCCGCTCTGCGCGCGGGATAATAGCCGAATACGATGCCGATAACTGCGGAAACACCAAATCCTAAAATAACCGAAAACAAAGAAATGCTCGTATTGATGCCCCCGAATTTTGAAATCGCCAAAGAAAAAAGCCATCCGACAAAAACTCCGATAACTCCGCCGATAAAGGTTAACATTACTGCTTCGGTCAAAAATTGCGTACTGATATCTTTTTTCTTGGCGCCAATCGCTTTACGTAAACCTACTTCTCTGGTTCTTTCGGTAACAGTGGTAAGCATCATATTCATAATACCGATTCCTCCGACAATCAAAGAAATTCCCGCAATTGAACCGAGCAGTATTGTAAGTGTGTCGGTAATCGAAGAGGCGCTGGAAATAATGTCGGCCTGATTCATAATGCTGAAATCCGCAAGCTGAGGATCGGAGATATGGTGACGGCTCAACAACAACGCACTGATTTGTTCCTGAATCATGGCCATTGAATTTTGGTCAATTGCTTGAACATTAATTGTCGATATGCGCTCGCTTCCGGCCAAAAAACGCTGGGCAGTGGAAAGAGGAATAAATATCCTGTCGTCCTGGCTGCCGAACCCCGTGCCGCCTTTTGCTTTCAAAATGCCGATAACTTTGAATTCCATGCCTTTAATACGAATAGTCTGCCCTACGGGGCTTGAGCTTTCTCCAAAAAGGTCGTCTCTGGTTGTCGGCCCCAAAACCGCCACTTTCGATGAATTCTGCACATTCTGACTTGAAATAAACGCACCTTGGTCGACTTCTATGTTTCTCACATCGGTATAAACGGCGGTTGCACCAATGATTTGAGTATTGGTATTCGTTCCTTTTGCCATGACCTGATATCTTCCGGTTAATTCCGAAGCAACGGCTTTTATCGAAGCGATTTCCTGCCCGATTGCATCTGCATCCTCGGAGGTCAAGGTTTGCGCCGAACCGCGGCCCGAACTCACCTGAAATCCCGCTCCGCGCTGGAAACCCGGCGTAATCATAATTAAATTAGAACCCAGCGATTCTATGCTTGATTCAATCGTACCTTTCGCGCCTTGGCCTATGGAAATCATCGCAATTACCGAACCGATACCGATGACAATGCCCAAAATCGTCAAAAAAGAACGCGATTTATTGGCGGTTAAAGCGGAATATGTTTCTTCGAATAAATCTGAGGTTTTCATAAAAACCGCAATCAACGAAATTAATGTTTATTTTTTCCGTTTTTAATATCTTCGACTATTTCTCCGTCGCGAAGACGGATGATGCGATCCGCATGTTCTGCCACCTCGCGTTCGTGAGTAATGAGTATAACTGTGTGATGTTTTTCTTTGTTCAGAATTTCGAAAGTATTAAGCACTATTTCTCCGGTTTTCGTATCCAGATTTCCCGTTGGCTCATCGGCAAGAATAAGCGAAGGATTGTTGACCAGAGCCCTGGCGATTGCAACTCTCTGCATTTCGCCTCCGGAAAGTTGGTTTGAAAGATGATGAAAACGCGTTTCGTTTAACCCCGTATTTATTAGGGCCGTTTTGGCGATATCTTCCCGTTCTTCCTTTGGAATATTCGAATAAACCAAGGGCAGCATTACGTTCCGCAAAACGGTTGCGCGCGGAAGTAAATTGAACGACTGAAAGACGAACCCGATTTTGTTCCTTCTGACATCGGCTAATTCGTCTTCGGAAAACTCGGACACGTTTTTTCCGTCGAAGAAATATTCGCCTTCCGTGGGAGTATCAAGTGCGCCAAGAATATGCATCAGGGTCGATTTTCCCGAACCCGATGGTCCCATAATCGCCACAAATTCTCCGTCTTCTATGGTGAACGAAACATTTTTCAAGGCATTAGTTTCGACTGTCTCGCTTTTATATGTTTTTGTTATGTTTTTGCATTCAATCATAATTTAAAGAATTTTTCATGTTCTTTAATCGCGAAAAGCCCCGCCACCGACGCCAGGCACCCTGAAACCACTATTCTGTTGTGTGGAGCCAGTACTAACACTGGTGCTGTTAATTGTCTGCGTTACGACAACATCGCCTTCGTTAACTCCGCTTAAAACCTCCGTCATTGTATCATTGGAAGCCCCAACCTCGACTGTTTGCGTACTTAAAAACTGCAAAGAAGATAAACCGGAAACATTGGCAAAGGAAGAAGAATCAGTCGTTCCGCTTACCACTTCGACATACGAAGTACCATTATTCACCTTAACAGCAGAACTCGGTACCAGCAAGACATTCTGTTTCGCGTCGATAATAATCGATGCGGAAACAGTCATTCCCGGCTTTACCCTTTCGTCTTGGGTGTCAAAACCGATTTTGACATTATAGCTCACAACACCCTGACTAACTGTTCCTAGCGTATCGACTTCCAAGACCTCACCGCTAATGGTTAAATCTTCAATTGCATCGAATGTTAATGTAACTTTTTGTCCGATTTTGACTTGAGCAACATCCACTTCGTTAAGGGAAATCTCCGCGATTTGCTGTTTGGTAATCAAAGTAGAAATCAATGTGGAAGAACCGATTGTGTCCCCTTTTTCCACTCCGATATTGGTGACGATTCCGTTAAATGGCGCGCGGATATAATAATCAGCAAGCTTTTCCTTGGCATCAAGAAGGCTTTCTTCGGCTTGTTCCACTTGAATTTTCTGGTCAGCGATATCGAAATTGGTTTCGACAATGCTTTCCACGCTGCTGCGGATAGTGTTCTTTATTGAGAGTAAATTCAAAAGATAATTGTTGGTCTTGCCAGTATAGCTGTTTAAGCTGGATAAATGCGTATCGGAAAGCGATTGTATTCTGAATCCTCTACGCGTGAGCTCGTCGTGATAAAATTGAATCAAATTATTCGCGCTTTTTATCGCTTCGGCAGCGCTTTTCACGGTTTCGTAGGTCTGGTCGATTAAAACACTAATCGTTTCTGCTTGGGAAAATCTGCTTGTCGATTTGTAATCCTGAAAATTCTTGTCATAAGCAACTCTGGCAGCCTGATATTTGTCGTAAGTGTCTTTTTCGTACAAAGAAACCTTTGTTTCGTCGTAATTCCGCACAGCATCAACATAATAATTAATGTTCTGTCGATTTGTTTCGAAATCGTGGGAAAAAAGCATGTCATCGATTCCCGCCATAATTTCCGGAAGTTCCAAAAAAATATTCGCAACCATATTAAATCCATCTTCGTATGCCTTTTCGATGTCGTCTTCCGCTTTTTTCCTTATTCCTCTTATTGTTCCGTCATCGGTGGTCATTCCCTCCATTTTTTCAAGATTGAGTTTTTCCCGCTGAAACGCTATTTCCGCGTCGCGCACCGATTTTTGCGCATCTTGAGAACTGATTTGCGCCAATAAAGTTCCTGCTTTTACTTCTTGGCCATTTTTTACTCCGACAAAAACAACATCTCCGGAAACCTTGGATTTCACATCCACCTGATTCTTGGCCGAAACCTGGCCGCTTCCCGAAATAGAAACAATCAATGTTCCTTTTTCCACGGATGCGATGGCGTATTTTATCGCATCTCCGCTTTTGTTCAGTGCCTTATAGCCGAAATATCCGCCGACAACAATAATCGCAATAATTATGCCACTGATAAATTTGTGCGCAACGATTAATTTCGGTAATCTTTTTAATGTGAGTAATGTTTTTTTAATCATATTTTTCGAATATTTAATCGGAAAATCAAATTAAATATTTATTCTCGGACCCATCATAGTACTACCGTCAAAAACCCTTATTAGTTTTGCCTCGATTTGTCCCGCGTCGTTCGGTGAACCAATAACAACGACCTGCTCGCCAACTTTCAAATCGGCTTTTGTTATTGTTTGCCTACCGATGGTTATGACGGTGTCTTTGTTAATAATAACCACTTTTTCTACGTTCTCCTGTCCCTTGATTACAAAATCGGAATCTCCGATTTTTATGATTTGCCCAAAAGTACCATGTCCCTCGATAAATTCGTTATTCGGGGGCGACATCCTTAAGTCACGCATAAAACCATTACCGGGACCGCCAAAATTACGATGATAATTCTCGGCCCAACGATAAGAAAACCTGGCTTTCGTCCCCCCGACAAACACACCTGTGCCGAATACGCAAACGGAGTACACAAAGATAACGATTCCCACAATAATCCATTTAAGTAAATCCCTGTGCGATTTTTTGTTTACTTCTTCGGTCTTTTTTTCCTCTATTGATTTGTCTTCTTTGTTTTCGTTCATATTTTTTATTTAAGATAATTAATTTTTATGCGAAATTATTTATTAAGTAACCCAATAATAGTCTTTTTTTATAGAGAAACAACCTAATGGTAAAAACCGCTATACCGAGACTTATTCCGAAAGAAATCAACTCCAAAACGGGCAAAGATTCCAGAATAGCCAACGCAAAATCTTTCCAGAGTCTTATCGATACGTTAAAATCGCTAAAAACGGCGGAAATAAAATAGAAAATTCCCGAATTTTTTATCTGTATCGCCAGAATTGTTCCCGAGAACGGAATAGCGATAACCGAAACAATCAAAAGCACGAAAAAGACAAACAATAATCTTTTGCTTTGCCGCATTTCCTGTTCCTTCCTGATTGCCGAAATTATGCGCTCAAAAAGCCCGGAAGGCGGTTCCGAAGCTTTTTTATCAATAAGCAAATCTTTGTAATCTCTGTGCATGTCCATATTAGTATCTCTATTAATTAATACGAAAAAGAGGCGCATTTTGGTGCGCCCCGCTCGTCCCGTGAATTAAATCTCAATTCTCGGAAATGCTTTTTCTCAACGTCAGAATTGCCCGCCTGTAACGGCTTTTTACGGTATTTATCGATTCCCCTGTTTTTTCGGATATTTCCCGAAAATTCAGGTTGTCATTGTGATAAAAAGATAATATTGACTGGTATTGCGGTATCAATTTCTGCGTTGTTGAAGACAATAATTGAATTATGTCTATACGTTCCAAGTTTTTATCTTTTTCACCTATTTCTTTTATGGTTTCCAGATAAAGCAATGCTTTCTTTTTACGGAAAAAATCGATGCAGGTATTTTTGGCAATCGAAAAAATCCAAGCCCGGAAACTCTTTTCCGCGTCGAATTTTTTCAGACTGCGCCAAACTTTCACGAATGTTTCCTGAGTAATGTCCTCCGCGTCCTGAGAGTTTCTCACCCGCTTATAAGCAAAACCGTAAATCTGGCCAAGGTATTTTTTAATTAAAATTTCGAGCGATTTTTCATCGCCCCCCAAATATTCCGCAACCAGTTGTTTATCCGTTTTCTCCATTTTATATATTAATACTATTCTAATTTAGGAAATATTACACTTCCCTGATTCGTATGTATTAAACTGGCAACCTCGGTGTGCCTGCCCGCCTTGGGCGGAGGTCTTTATTTAAGAATTATATCACAGATGAAACATTTGAGCCACTGTTTTAAGCTATTGTCTCGTGTCTCATTTTTTCTATTCCATGGCTTGGCGCAAAAATTCTCTTCTTAAAAAGTTCAATCAATATAATCTCTGCCAAGCTTACACTAAAAATAATAAGCCATTCGGTTATATTTAAAGATTGAGTGGCTAAAAGTTTTTGCAATGGCGAAAAATAAACAGCTCCAATAAGCAAAATTAAACTAATCGCTACACCGCCAACCAAATAACGATTAGAGAATATATCTTTTCTGAAAATCGTTTTCTTGAATGAACGAACGCTGAAGGCAAAAATTAAAGAATCAATACACATAAGAGCAAAAACTATTGTTCTCGTTTTATGCAAATCCCCAGTAAGTTTCCAAAAGAAGAAAAATGAAAAGAGCGCTGCCAAACCAGCGATAAAGAAAATGGCAGTCATCCAAAGTTTTAATGGTTTATTTAATATCGGCTCTTTGGGGTTTCTTGGTTTCTCATCCATTACTCCTTTTGTTTCCTGCTCGGTAGTAAGAGCGATGCCTGGAAAGCCGTCCTCAACAAGATTTATCCAAAGAATTTGGGCTGGCAACAGCGGAAGCGGAAAGCCCATTGCCATGCTACCTAAAAATAAAAAGAGTTCGGAAAAATCATCCGCCACAAGATATACAAACACCTTTCGAATGTTCCCAAAAATTATTCTGCCCTGTTCAACCGCTTTAACTACGGTTTTGAAATTGTCGTCCAGCAATACCAAATCAGCCACCTCTTTTGCCACATCGGTGCCAGAACCAACGGCAACTCCAATATCGGCGGATTTGAGGGCTGGAGCATCATTAACGCCATCACCGAGCATTGCCACCACTTCTCCATTGGCTTGAAGTGCGTCAACGATTCGTAATTTATGTCGTGGAGACACACGGGCATAAATAGAGATAGTCTTTGATTTTACTTTTAATTCATCGTCGTTTATTGTTTCCAGGTCCTTGCCTTCAATTATATTTTCGTTCTCCGCTTCAAGACCAATTTCTTCGGCAATAGCTTTGGCAGTAAGTTTATGATCTCCCGTAACAATAACCGTACGAATGCCCGCTTTTTTTGTAATTGCGATTGATTCTTTAGCGTCTTGACGGAGCGGGTCTTTAAGAGCAATGAAGCCGACAAGCGAAAGTTCTCTTACCAATGCGGTAAGATTTTGATATTTTATTCTGGAATCATAATCTTTATGAGCGCAAGCAAGGACTCGCAATCCTTTTTGTGTAAGTGTTTCCAATTTTGCTATTAATTTATTTGCCTCGGCTGTACCTAATTTTTCTTTTTTGCTGTCAATATCCAAATCAACTGAACGGGCGATAATTTCTTCCGGTGCTCCAATAACGTAAAGCATGTTTTGATTTTCGTCTTTACGATGAAATGTTGCGGCAAATTTGTAATCCGATTCAAAAGTGATTCTGTCCAGCACCGG